>DJFR01000088.1:0-17560 GCA_002432545.1 Flammeovirgaceae bacterium UBA5867
ATCAAATTTCTTATCGTAATTCATAGCCACCAATGCAGTTGCTGCAGAGGAGCGGACAACCGGAGTGTCTGCAGCAAGTAATTGCTCTTCAACAAATTTATACATCATAACAGAAGGCTGCAGTGCTGATATCAAGGCTGCTTTTTTATATGGATTTGTAGCGGTCTTAATAGTGCCGGCAACTTCTTCAGCAAGATCTTTACCATTACCGGCTTTCAGCGCGGCTTCGTATAGATTGGCTTGTACGCGTTGGTTAGATGTAACTTTGGCGAGCGATGCTATCTCCATCCAGCTGTCTTTGGTGATTACTTCTTTGATTACTTCGGAAGCTGTTACCGCTATATTTACCTGCTCATCAGTAAGTGTGCTTAACAGTATAGCTTTGGTTTTCTCAAACGGAAAACTTTGCAGGGCACGAACTGCATTCGCACGAATGCGATAGTCAGCATTACTTTTTATAATACGTTCCAAGTTTACCCGCGATGAATCTGTTTTGATCTTGCGCAATGCAAATGCAGAGGCCATGCGCACATCCGAAGAAAGATCATACAGGGCAGATTGAATTATAATTTTTTCGTACAGATCAAAGTTATTGGCACCACGCGCAAAGTAATTTGCAGCAGCCAGGCGTGCTGGTTCGGTGTGTGGTTTCTGCAACAACTCAGCAGCGTGGTTGTGAAATGTACTGTCGAGTATATTTCGAAGTCCACTGCGATAGAACGACAGCGATAATCCCTCCGTAGCCAGCGAGTCCCATGGCTTCTCACGCAATGTCCAGTGTGACGTAGTTTTTCCGTAGGCTTCCAGTATCTCCTTTTGAACCATCGTGTTCTTTTCTTTTGCTATAGCCAGGGCCAGCACAACGGCACAGCTATTGGTTTTGGTTTGTCCTAATGCATACGCAGCAGCTTGGCGCACCGTTGAGTCAGCATCATTCAACAATACTTCTTTTAATGCACTCACCGCTGTGCTATCCTGAATCGAAGCAAAAGCAAGTACAGCATCTCTCCTATAACTTGCATTAATATGCTTGAAGTATGCATATAAACTGTCGGGCGATCTGCGATCCTGGAAGTCAGCAATCTTTACAAAAACAGTATCAGAAAATTTGTTAACAGCCTGTTTCGGTTTAGTACAGGAAGTAAAAATGATCAGGATGAGAAATATACCTGATGCTGCGGTTCGTATCATAAGTCTGTAAGAATTAAAAAATAGGAGGTAATGTGCGTGCGTGATTTACTACATCATCGAACTCCATGCCGGCGGTCTTAATGGAGTATAGCAGTAGCTTTATTTCTTTAACGTGTACGCGACCATCAGCTTCGGATAGTCTGTAAAGTGTAGCGAATGCTTTCAACTTCTCTTCCTGGCTGCACGCACCCATCAGATCAAGACCTGTATCGTAAACTTTGCGTTCGTTGAATTGCCGGAAGCTCTCTTCAAATTCATGAAATACTTCGTCTGATATCTGCTCATGTTTTTTTATGAGCCGCAGCGCCTCCAATTCTTTTTCATCGGCAATTCCATCTGCATCGATCAGCAGTTTCACAAGATATAGTAAGCCCAGTTGGTAATTCCTATTCATGCATCAGAATTGACAACTGTAAGTTATAAATTATGATAACACAATGAGAGCCGCTGAGAAGAAAAGCTATGAAAAAATCTGGTACACAGCGAATGCAGACACATATGCAAGTATGGTCATATAAGCAAGCTGAATGAGTGGCCACTTCCATCCGTGTGTTTCGCGATATACAACAGCAATGGTACTCATACACTGCATGGCAAATGTATAGAACACCAGCAACGAGAGTCCTACTGCTGGTGTGAACCGAGGCCCACCTGTATCCGGGTTGATCTCTTCTTTCATGCGCACCTTAATAGTGGTCTCATCTTCACCAACACTACCAATGCTGTAAATGGTAGCAATTGTACCAACAAATACTTCTCGTGCTGCGAATGAAGTAATAAGTGCTATACCGATTTTCCAATCGTAACCCAGCGGTTTAATAGCAGGTTCTATAGCTTTACCAATGATACCTGCATACGAGTTTTCAAGTTTGTAAGCTGCTACGCGATCAGCAAATGCCTGCTCGGTAAGACGCATGTTCTGAGTTTGCTGGGACACTGTTTCTTCTGCTTTACTCATAGTATCACCTGGACCATAGCTCGCCAGCACCCAAAGTATGATAGCAATCGCCATAATAACTTTACCGGCCTCCAGCACAAATGCTTTTGTTTTTTCAAGTATAGTATATCCTACGTTCGACCACTTTGGAATTCGATAGGTGGGTAATTCCATCATGAGGTAACTGCGCTCCTTGACGTTGATGAGTAACTTCATAACCCAGGCAGAAGCCAAAGCCGCTACAAAGCCCAACAAGTATAGCCCCATTAACGCGAGTCCCTGCATATTGAAAAAGCCCAATACTTTTTGATCCGGTACAATCAATGCTATGAGGATAGTAAATATAGGCAGACGTGCCGAGCAACTCATGAGCGGAGTTACCAGTATAGTAATGGTTCTTTCTTTCCAGTTATCGATGGTGCGTGTTGCCATAATAGCCGGTATAGCACACGCTACACCCGACATAAGTGGCACAACACTTTTACCGTTCAGTCCAAACTTGCGCATTACTTTGTCCATCAGAAAAACAACGCGCGCCATATAGCCTGACTCTTCCAGTATAGAAATAAAAGCAAAGAGTATAGCAATCTGCGGAACAAAGATTATGATTCCACCGAGCCCGGGTATAACACCTTCTGCTAAAAGACTGGTAAGTGGTCCTTCCGGTAAAACAGAACCTATATAATTACTTAAGCTGGCAAATGTGCTGTCAATAAAATCCATAGGCACCGTTGCCCACGCAAAGATCGCCTGGAAAATAAGGAAGAGTATACTGAAGAAAATAAGATAGCCCCACACTTTATGTGTGATGATGTGATCGATCTGGTTTGATTTCTTCTTCCACGATTGATCAGAAGTTTTGAGCGTAACTTCATTCAGCAGATCCTGAATGAAACTATAGCGATGTATAGTTTCAGCACCCTGAAATTTACCCGGGAAAAACTGGTGATTGTTTCTTATCTGGTCTACAATATTCTTCCGCTCTGCTGTTAAAAAACCGAGTGAACGCGGCTGTTCTAAAAACAGGTAAGCTTCGTAATCGTTATCAACATTAAGTCGCTCACGCAATTCCCTTACAGGATTTTTAGTATCATCCCATATCGAAAATATTTTTTTCTCAGGCATAGGTAACGGCTTGGTCAGTTGAGTTTTCAACTCGTTAATCCCTATACCATTGCGTGCATTTATAGTAACTACCGGCACACCCAGTTTTTTCGAAAGCAACGGAATATCATAACTGATACCGGCTTTTGCCGCGAGGTCCATCATGTTCAACACAAGCATCGTTGGCAAACCAATATCAATGATTTGTGTAAGCAGAAGCAATCCTCTTTTCAGATTGGTAGCATCGGCTACAACAACAATTTTATCAGGTGTGTTTTCAGAATGATGGTCGAGCAGTACTTCAGAAACAATCTGCTCATCAAGACTTCGTGGATATATACTATATACACCGGGAAAATCGATGATCTCTACAACATTGTTACCGGGGAGCGCGCAAGTACCGGATTTTTTCTCAACGGTTACTCCGGGAAAATTTCCAATCTTCTGATTAAGACCGGTAAGGTGATTGAACAGCGATGATTTTCCTGAGTTCGGATTACCGACCAATGCAATTTTTAAACGTTTCGGGGAGGCCATCTACATTAGTTCAGGATAGAAATAGTTGCTGCTTCTTCCAGGCGAAGGGAAAGTTCGTATCCCGAAACGCTGATACAAATCGGGTCGCCAAACGGAGCGGTGAAATTAAAACGCACGGCTGCTCCCGGCAGACAACCCATTTCCATCAGTTTAACAGAAAGGTGATCGTCTGTAAAACCTGCAACAATACCAACTTCACCAGGTTTCATCTGAGAAACATTTTTCAACCGTGTCATCCCCTACTTATTTAGATTAATTTCAAACAAGACAAAGATATGGGCCGTTCCGATGTGGAGCAAATGATTTATTTTTCAAAAAATAATGTTGATGATCATAGCTTAACAGCAGAATATGGATAAGAAAAAGAAGCCATCAAAAAAAGATGAGCAGGTACCCAAGACAGCTCCCAGGCAAGAAGAACCAGCTGTAAAAGAGGAAGAAAAGCCTTTTGATTTTGGGGGACTTCCGCAACGCGACTTAAAAAAGAATCTTGGTTGCGGCTAGCAAGAATGGACTTTTTATAGTGAAGTAAGGCTTACAAAGATGATGCGTATGCTCACTGCTATAACCATTACACCTACAAAAATCATCATACGCTTTACAGGTAATCGGCTGGAGAAATATGCTGCGATGGGAGCAGCTACAATTCCTCCGGCAATGAGCCCGGCTATTACTTGCCAGTGACTAAGGCCAATAACCGCGAGGAAAGTAAGTGAGCTTGCAAGCGCTACAAAGAATTCGGTAAGATTAACAGAACCGATGGTATAGCGCGGATGTCTGCCTCCGGCAATTAATGTTGATGAAACGATAGGTCCCCAACCTCCACCTCCGATGGAATCCATAAAACCTCCAAACGTAGCAAGCTTGGGAATGGCCTTCGACTTTATTTTTTTTCTGCTGCCAATGATAGCTTTACGAATTATAACAACACCGAGGTATAGAGTATATACTGCAATAACCGGTTTGATATAATTGTTATACTGCTCCAATGAAGAGAGTACATATGCTCCGAGAGCCGCACCAATAACACCCGGCAACAGCAACGTCTTAAACAACTTCTTGTTTACATTCTGAAATTTAAGGTGCATGAGTCCTGAAACTCCACTCGTAAAAATTTCAGATGTATGAATGCTGGCACTGGCAGCAGCAGGCGGAACTCCAAAAGAAAGCAGGAATGTTGAGGCACTTACTCCATACGCCATACCGAGGGCACCATCAATCATTTGTGCGATGAAACCAGCGATCATGAATAAATAAAAGTCGTCACTCAATTGACTGGCCCACGAACCGGCAAGCTCGAATACATTATAGGAATAGAGAATTACTCCCAGCGTAAACAACGACACGGCTACAATAAGGGTGATATACACGTATCGCCAGTTGAATGCTGGTTTTTGTGGCACCTCCAGAGTCGTTACTTTCTCGTATGCTTGCTGACTTTCCATCCCGTTCTAAATTGTTCCCTCTATTCTCTATCGATCTAGTATACAAATATGGGCCCACATAATTGACCTACCAAATATTCTCTGAAAAAAGGACGGAAAAAAGTTGTAAATCCTTGTTGATTAGATGCTTTCAGCAACAAATACACGCTTTACACGCTCACTGGTGTTCGTTAAAATTTCATACGGAATAGTTTTTATCGAAGCTGCAACTTCCTGTATGGGCAATTGTGTACCAAACAAAATCACTTCGTCACCTTCGTTCGCATCAATACCGGTTATGTCAATCATCGACATATCCATGCACACATTTCCGATAACAGGTGCACGCTTTCCGTTAATCAATACATGTCCTACACCGCGACTAAATGCACGGCTGAATCCATCGGCATAACCTACTGCGATCGTAGCCAGCGTCATGTCATGTTCAGCCATTCCTTTTCTTCCGTAACCTATACTTTCACCTTTAGCGATGTTGCGCACCTGCGAGATAATTGTTTTCAGTGTAGCAACAGGCTTCAACTCATGAAAGCCTTCTGTTGTAGGATCAACCCCATACAACCCGATGCCTAAGCGCACCATATCAAATTGCAAATGCGGAAGACGAAGTATACCAGGCGTGTTAAGGATATGATACAACGGTTTGTACCCTAACGCTTCTGAAATAGCATCCGCCCATCGGATGAATTTTTCAGCTTGTGTCGTTGAAAAAGTATCATGCTGCAATTCATCCGCTCCTGCCAGGTGACTAAATATAGATGCTACCTTAATATTCGGATTCGATGTAAGTATATTGATCAACTCACCCAGATCACGCTCTTCAAAACCAAGGCGGTGCATACCCGTGTCCAGCTTGATATGGATATGACATGTTTTTCCATTCAGGAAAGTTGTCAGAGCCTTGAAGATCTTGAAGCTATATATCTCGGGTTCTAAATTATAGGTAAGAATAGAATCGAAGCTTTCTTCTGAAGGATTCATCACCATGATCGGCAACGTGATATGATTCTTCCGTAAGTCTACACCTTCATCCGCATAGGCAACACCCAGGTAATCTATTTTATGATACTGAAGTATATTGGCGATCTCATTACTGCCACTGCCATAAGCAAATGCCTTTACCATTACCATAATTCGCGTAGAAGAGCGTAACCGCGAGCGAAAGAAATTAAGGTTGTTCACCAACGCTCCCAGGTTTATTTCCATAACGGTACCATGCACTTTACGCTGCAACCGGCTTACTATTTTTTCAAATTGAAAAGCGCGTGCTCCCTTTACAAGTATAACTTCATCGTGAAGTTGATCTGCATTAAAATCCGTGAGAAATGCTTCCGTGCTTTCATAAAAAGAAGCACTCGCGGGGAACAGGTTTCTGAATTCACTAAGAACTTTACCTACTCCTATAAAATTATCAACCTTATTTCGTTGAAGCAGCTCGGCAATTTGCTTTACCAGCGCATCTTTCTCTAAACCAGACTCAAGTATATCTGATAAGATAACACGTTTACGGGTACGCTGATGCTGATGCAACAGAAATTGCAGGCTGATTTCAAGACCGGCCAGATCATTGTTATAGGTGTCGTCAATTAATTGACAATGATTTATACCTTCTTTCAGTTCCAGCCGCATGTGTACTGTTCGCAGACTGTTTATACACTCCTGTATATATATAGGGTCATGCTTCAGCCACACTAAAAGTGCAACGCAATGAAAACAATTTTCAACAGATGCAGGGTCTGAGAATGGCAACGTTAATGAAAAGGTATGCTTGTTATATGTTATATCATAAGCAGCAGCTTTCTTGTGAAGAACTATATCAGCCCCTGCAGTATATCCCCACGTGAAAAGTTTTTTCAATCCATGTGCTGCAGCAGCTCGATCTATTGCTGCATGGTCTTTACAGTATATAACTACTTTAGCTTCGTCAAACAGTCGCAGCTTCTCCTGTATCTTTTGTTCGCGGTCAGAGAAACCTTCATCATGTGCTGAACCAATGGTTGAAAATATACCGATGGTTGGTTGAATGACCTGTGCCAGATTTTGCATTTCATCTGGACGAGATATGCCTGCTTCAAAAATTCCGATCTGATGGTGTGGTTGAATCTGCCATACCGACAACGGTACGCCTACCTGCGAATTATAGCTGCCTGGGTTCTTAACTACATTTAGTTTTTTCGACAGCATCTGGAATAGCCACTCTTTAATAATGGTCTTTCCGTTGCTTCCTGTGATACCTACTACCGGTATAGTAAATTGTGTGCGATGAAAAGCGACAAGACGTTGCAACGCCTGTATAGATGAAGATACTTGTATGATGTTAGCCTCCGGGAACAATTCAACGTTATCAACCGCGCGCTCTACTACAAATTGACGAATGCCGCGCTGGTATAACTCATGAATGAACCGGTGTGCGTTATGTCGTTCACCTGCTATAGCAAAGAAAAGCGTTCCAGGTGCTGCAGTAGCTTTCCTGCTATCTATACTTAAAGAGGTTATCGATCTGTCTTCGAAGAAGAAAACAGGTTTACCTTTTATTATTCGTTCCAGCTGTGAAAATCGGATCATGATCTAAAAGAGACGAGCACCATTTGGTACCTCTTTGTCTATAGTGCTCAAAACAACAGCTTTATTTTTATCCGGGAAACCTGTTACTAAAACTTCTGAAACAAAATTTGCGATTTGCTTCGGAGGAAAATTAACAACACAGATCACGCGCTTACCGATCAACTCTTCAAGCGTATAGTGCTCGGTAATTTGAGCGCTCGATTTTTTTATACCGAGCTCACCTAAATCTATCCAGACTTTTAAAGCCGGCTTCTTTGCTTCTGCAAACGATTCCGCTTTAATAATGGTGCCAGCCCGCAAATCAACTTTCGAAAATTCATCCCATGTTAGCATTGCGTAAATGTTTAAAAACTATAAAATTTCTTACATCTTTCGGTGAACCGATTGAAGTTATACTGAAAGAAATGGCATTACGAGTTTAATTTCGTACTTTGTCGAAACAAAAATTAAAATTCTGGCGTTAAGTACATGCACCTGGGGAGCCTATAACCATAATGAAGCTTAAACTTCATCACATATTGGTAACAACTTGCCTGAGTATTCTTACTCCGGCCTGCTTTTCTACGCTCTATGCGCAAGATGCTTCATTTGATGAAACGTCTGTCTCCTCAGAAAAAGAGCGTGTAAACTACTATCCAGGCGGTGAGGGCGAACCTGCCGGAGGTGGCTCAACGATGAGCACAACCAACACAAAATCAACTACAGCGTTAAGAGATTCATCCAGTTTCAAAACGTATGTTCCTGCACGCGGTCCTGCTGAACCGTCTAAACACAATGCAAAACCGTCACATGACGAGGACGATGTTTTGTCGTTCAACTTCCTCTACTATATCATCCGGAAGTATAAACTTCAGGATATCGTAGATTAACAATACTTTTTTTATTTCTATTCATATATTTGCAACGATGTTGCAAATATTAAAAATAACGGCTTTAGCAGTTTGTTCGCTTTTCATAATCCGAGGACATTCCCAATCTCAGGTATGTGATCTTTCTTTAAAAGGTAGTGTAAAAGATAAGGACGGAACATCACTGATCGGAGCAGCGGTTTGGATTGAATCATTAAAAACCGGAAGCAGTGTTGCTGCTGACGGCACGTTCACTTTTGAAAATTTATGTGCCGGGAAATATACTGTAACCGTAAAGTTTGTTGGCTATAGCGATAAGGTTATAACTATTAATGTACCTATAAATGATCCCGTTAAAATTATACTGGATCAGGATATACAACTCTTGCATGAAGTAGTTGTAGAAGGTGAACACGCAGAGCAGCACGGTATATCACAGTCGGTAAGCGTACTTTCGTCTGAACAACTCGATGCCAACACGGGCAAATCATTAGGAGAACTTGTGAGGCAACTTCCAGGTGTAAGTTCATTGAATACAGGTCCGGCTATTTTCAAACCGGTTATACAAGGCTTGCATAGTCATCGTATACTTATACTGAACAATGGCATCCGCCAGGAAGGACAACAATGGGGCATTGAACATGCACCCGAGATTGATCCTTTCATCGCATCAGAAATAGAAGTAGTAAAAGGTGCTGAGACAGTGCGTTATGGTGCCGATGCTGTTGGAGGAGTAATTATTGTAAATGCACCCGCACTAAGCTATAGCAACAAACTAAAAGGAGAAGTAAATCTGGGAGCAATGTCCAACGGTCGCTTAGGAGTTTTCTCCGGTACTGTAGAAGGTGGATTTAAAGGAACGCAAAGCTGGGGCTGGCGTTTGCAAGGCACTGCTAAAAAGGGAGGAGATTTTCGCGCAGCAAATTATAATCTCTCCAATACAGGTGTGCGGGAATATGATTTTTCCGGAACGCTCGGCTATAAAAAGAACGATCAACAACTGGAAATATACTTCAGCAGCTTCAACACGCAGATCGGTATTCTACGCAGTGCTCATACCGGAAATATAGCCGATCTGCAATCATCTATTGAAAAAGAACAACCCTGGTACGTAGCCGATTTCACATACGATATTAATAATCCGCGGCAAAAAATCAATCATCAGTTATTAAAGGTAAAGGCATCCAAAAATATAAAAGGTCTTGGTAAACTGAATATACTATATGGAGGTCAGTATAATAAACGTAAAGAGTTTGATATACGCAGAGGCGGCCGAAGTGATATACCTGCTTTATCACTCGATCTTCTGAGTAACGTTATCGATGCTTCACTCGAACATAATCTCAGCAGCAATTGGTCGGGGAGTGTTGGTGTGAATGGTACATTCAGAAATAATAATAATGAAGCAGGCACCGGTATAGTACCGCTTATACCCGACTATGATTTATATGCAGGAGGAATTTTTATCATTGAAAAATTACGGAAGGAAGATTGGGTGCTGGAGCTGGGCGGCCGCTTCGATCATCAATACCTGCAGGTGCTTACCTTCAACAAGCAGAACGAACTTATAAAGCCTGTCTTTAATTTCAATTACTTTTCCGGCTCGGCAGGAGCATCTTATTTCTTCTCAGAAAAATCAAGATTTATTTCGAATATCGGCATCTCATCACGTCCTCCTCATATAAGTGAATTGTATAGCCAGGGATTACACCATGGAACAGCATCCATCGAAGAAGGTTTAATGCTGCAGAATGGAGATTGGTCAACGGATTTATCGCAGGTAAAGAAAGAAGTTTCTAAAAAGTGGAGTAATACTTTTCAACATACCTCTGAAAAAATAAGCTTCGAAGTTACGGCATTTGTTAACCTGATTGATAACTATATATACCTGCAACCTTCTGAAACACGCTTGACGATTCGCGGGTATTTCCCTGTTTTTAAATACAAGCAAACTGATGCTTTGCTTGCAGGTGGCGATGCCTCGGTTAATGCAGGCATAACCAGCAGACTCAGCTATACAGGCAAGTTCTCTTATCTATATGCACGTGACATTACAAAAGATGACAAGCTTCCGCTCATTCCGCCTACACAATTGGAAAGTACATTGCGTTATGCATTCAACAGCCAAGGCACACTCAAGAATATATATATAGCGTTGAGCGTTCCCGTTACGCTCAAGCAATATCGGGCACCGATAACGGTATACCCGGAAGATGTTCCAAATTATACAGGTAATCGAAATTTTGATTTTATGCCGGCACCGGCTGCGTATGCATTGCTCAATGTTGAGATCGGAGGGAAGATCCCCGTACGGAAACATGATCTTTCTATTACACTGAGTGGAGATAATCTCCTGAATACCTCGTATCGTAACTATATGAACCGCTTGCGATATTATGCCGATGACCTGGGAAGAAATATCATGCTAAGGCTGAAATATAATTTTACAAACTAATAACAACTAAAATCAATTCTATGAAAATGAACCGTTCCGCGCAGTTAAAAATGGTAGTACCATGTCTGTTTTACTCTTTTTTATTTGCAACGTTGTTGCTTTCATCTTGCAGTGATGATGATCCAACTCCAACAAATGAAGAAGAAGTTATTACGACACTGGTTGTAGATCTCACACCCGCAGGCGGTAGTGGGGCATCTGCAGTTCAATTAAAATTCTATGATGCTGATGGAGATGGAAGTACGGCACCCGTAATTACTCCAAGTGTTGGTCAGCTAAAAGCAGGCGTTACATATACAGCCGCTATTACTTTTTTCAACGAAACAGAAAATCCGGTTGGCAACGTAACGGACGAGATAAAGGAAGAGAAGAATGCACACTTGCTCTGCTTTACCGCTGCAGGCACAGATGTTACCGTATCCTATCTCGATAAGGATGACAACAATCTTCCTATAGGATTAAGCAGTTCTTGGGTAGCAGGCACTGCCGGAAGCGCGGGTACTATTCAAGTTGTACTTCGTCACCAGCCAGGTGTTAAAACAGGAGTATGTCCGGGGCCTGGTGAAAGTGATATGGATGTTACTTTCCCTTTGCAGGTTGTAAACTAAGTCAGGTATAGGTATATAAAACGTACTAAAAGCAAAGAGGCTGGTGTAATGAACACCAGCCTCTTCTATTTTATAGATGGTATAAAATCTTAGTAGTTAGATCCAGCTCTGATCATCGCGCAACGGAAACCGATGGTTGCTGTTGCTGAATCTTTATCAAGATATCTTCTTGTACCAGGAGACATCCAATATGCTACATCCTTCCATGAACCTCCTTTATATACACGAGCGTTGTCATTGATAAGGGAAGTAAATGTTTCAGGGTTTTTCTCTGTATCGCTATTGTAACCTGAAGATGGATCCAGGAAACCATCACGTCTGATTGGGTTCAGATCGTCAAAGTCCTGATAGGTTGTAGGACGATATGTATCTTGTACCCACTCGCTCACGTTACCCGCCATGTTATACAAACCGTAATCGTTAGGAGGGAACTCATATATATATGAAGTGATCAAAGCACCGTCATTCAAACGACCTGCTATACCGGCATAGTCACCACGACCACGTTTAAAGTTTGCAAGCATAAAGCCCATTTGCTTTCCGTATGGGTTACGAACTGCGTGACCATCCCAAGGATAAATGCGCTGGTGTGTTTGCATTTCTTCCAACCACTGTGTTCCGATAAGCGCCTGAGCAGCATACTCCCACTCCGCTTCTGTAGGAAGACGATAAGCCGGTACAACTATACCAGATTCCAACGGAATACGTCCATCGCTTTCTGCATATTCTTCACCTGCATTTTCAGCAAGCTTAATATTTACTGCGCGTGTTCTCCACACTGAATATTTACTTGCCTGATTCCAGGTAATACCCACTACAGGGAAATAACGGAAACCAGGATAACGCAGATAGTGATCAACATAAGGATCGTTGAATGCAAGTTTACCAACCCACACCATAGTATCTGGTAGTGCTGCCTGGTAGGCCTCCTGAGAAGAATCTTTTGCCAGGTAGTGTAAGTATTCTAACCAGTGGATGTTAGCGATTTCAGTTTCATCCATATAGAATGAAGCAACTGATACTGTTCTTTCCACGTTGTCGCGATAGGACATAACATCCTCCTCGAAGGAACCCATAACGGCACGTCCGCCTTCGATGAACACCATGTTCGGTGCATCCGGCTGACCTTCGTATGGATTTACCATAAATCCGCCCTGATCTTCGTCATTATAAGCCAAGCCTGTTGCTGAACTCATCTGACCCGGGTTTGAAGCTGTAGGCTTGCCGCCTTTGCCTCCAAAAAGTGAGCAGGCAGACAGGGCAACTGATCCGCCAACGACATACAAAAGAACCCTGAAAGAATACTTCATTTTCATTTCTAGATTTTATTCCAAGTGCTAATTAAGGGTATAATCCCATGTTTTCCAAGCAGTCGCATGTTATTAGTGAATCTTTGATAAAAGGGAAAACCGGACGTGTATAAAACGATACGAGCTCCATTTCATTGTTTCGGGAATGCACTATCCAGTTTTGGGAAGCCTGGCACAGGGGAAGCCTCGTTTAGTTGACATTTTTGAAGGTTAAAGTGAATGGCATGCCTTTTCGAATAAGGGATACAAAACTAACCAATATGTTTACCCTTGACGATTTCCGCGTAATGACCTTTGAAAAGAAGTGCGATATCATCACTTTTCACGGCAATTATTTGATGCAACGTGTGTTGGCTGATTGTAAGGTTTTCCTCTATTATACAGATGGATTTTTCATCGAAGTTTTTTATTCTCCGAAGTATCAAAAGGTTTTAATGATCAACGCTTTTGATAACACCATCGGTCTGAAACCTTATCTCGACAAAATCTCTTTGGAGGATTTGGTTTCCTGACCAGCCATGCGACTCAATAATTCAATAGCAGCATCAACTGTTTTTACTGCATCGATGATCAGCATCGCCTTACCAGCACTGTCTTTCATCTTGCACTGCTTTGAATTTTTCTGGACGAATGCCAGTATCTGTCCAAATACATCTGAGCTGAAGTACGCATCTTTGGTGCTGATAAAATAAGCACGCATTTTTTCGTTCTTCAAGCTTAATTTTTCGAAGCCTAGCTTTTCACCTAACCACCGAAGTCTCACGGTATTGATCAGTTCCTCCACACTGGGAGGAACTGGACCGAAGCGGTCGCGCATTTCATCCGTAAATTTCGTTAGCTGCTCTTCATCCGGAATACTATCCAGGCGTGCATAAAGCTGTAGCCTTTCCGTTGTACTTGCTATATATGTTTCCGGTATAAGAATTTCAAGGTCGGTCTCAATTACACAATCCTGTACGATAAGTTTTGCTTTTTCAGCAAGGTCTGAAGCAAACAATTCTTTGAAGTCTGTTTCCTTCAGTTCCTGTACAGCATCATCCAATATTTTGTGATAGGTATCGAATCCTAAATCACTGATAAAACCTGTCTGTTCGGCACCCAGCATATTTCCGGCACCGCGTATATCCAGGTCGCGCATCGCTACTTTAAAACCATCACCTAAATCTGAGAACTCCTCCAGTGCTGATAGACGCTTACGTGAATCGGCAGACAACGCAGACGCTGGTGGCGTGAGTAAATAACAGTATGCTTTTTTGTTTGATCGCCCTACGCGACCTCGCATCTGGTGCAAGTCAGACAAACCAAACATATGCGCCTGATTAATAATGATCGTATTGGCATTCGGTATATCTAATCCTGATTCAATAATGTTTGTTGAAACCAGCACATCATACTCACCATCAATAAACTTGACCATTACCTTTTCAAGTTTATCACCATCCATCTGCCCATGGCCTATACCAATGCGCGCATCCGGCACAAGTCTGTATATTATATTGGCAACTGATTCAATGTCACTTACACGGTTGTATACAAAAAATACCTGACCGCCTCTTCGCAGTTCATTGCTGACAGCATCGCGAATAACTTCTTCGCTGAATGTATGCAGCTCCGTTGTAACAGGTTGCCGGTTAGGAGGGGGTGTTGCAATAATACTCAGATCGCGCGCACCCATTAACGAGAAATGGAGTGTGCGAGGTATAGGTGTAGCGGTAAGTGTGAGTACATCTACATTTACCTTCAATTCTTTTAAACGGTCCTTTACTTTTACTCCGAACTTCTGTTCTTCATCAATGATCAAAAGACCGAGGTCTTTAAACTCTACATCTTTACTCACAATACGATGTGTACCAATGAGTATATTTACTTTACCTTCCTTCGTCTCGGCAATAATTTTCTTGATGTCGGCATCCGTTTTGAAGCGCGAAACATACTCTACGCGCACCGGGAAGTTTGAAAGACGATCGCGAAACGTTCTATAGTGCTGCATGGCGAGTATAGTAGTAGGCACCAATACAGCAACCTGCTTACCTTCAGTCGCAGCTTTGAAAGCAGCACGTACAGCAACTTCTGTTTTTCCAAAACCAACATCACCACAAACCAGGCGGTCCATCGGATGCGGATTCTGCATATCCTTCTTTACATCTTCTGTAGCTTTGGCCTGATCAGGTGTGTCTTCATATATAAATGACGACTCGAGTTCTGCCTGCAGGAATCCATCCTGCGAGTAAGCAAAGCCCGGTGCCGTTTTACGTTTGGCATATAGCTCGATCAACTCTTTCGCTATATCCTTGACGCGTTTCTTTACTTTCGATTTTTTCGTTTCCCACTCCTGCGTACCGAGTTTACTCATCACAGGAGGAGTTCCCTCCTTGCCGGAGTACTTCGATATCTTATGCAGGGAGTGAATGCTTACATATAGCAAATCATCATCGCGGTACACCAGGCGAATTGCTTCCTGATCGTGACCGTTTACATCACGCTTCTCCAATCCGGCAAACTTTGCTATACCGTAATCGATATGCGTTACAAAATCTCCGGGTTGTAAAGTATATAGTTCGCGAAGTGTGAGTGCTTTTGATTTGGTGAATTTCTCTTTTGCACGATACCGGTGAAAGCGTTCGAAGATCTGGTGATCGGTATAGCAAAGCACTTTCAGATTATTATCAACGAAGCCTTCGCGCAAGGCGAAATCAAGAGGTTGAAATCTCAGTTCAGAATTGATCTCTTCAAACACACCTCTCAACCGCTCCAGCTGACGCGGCATATCGGCTGCTATAAAATTACTGATGTTCTGCATCTGGTGATCATACAGATTCGCAGCCAGTAATTCAAAGTTCTTATTAAACGATGGTTGAGCAGAAGAAGGATAGTCAAATGTACTTGCATTCTCCAATATAAACCTGCTACCAAATTCTACTCTAGTAAATACATTGGTGCGTTCAAAAAAAGTATCGCCTGCGTCAAACAATTTTTCTGGTGACGATACAACGTGTGCTCCGCTTGCTTTTAATATTTTGTCAAAGGAGGCTTCAGCGCGTTCAAAACTTTTCTGTACGATATCTTTCGTTAGCTGTACATCTTTAAACCACAACTTTGTATCAGGCGATATATACTCTAACAACGACTGACGTTCTTCCTGCACAAGTTTAGTCTGCACATTCGGAATGATATTTACCTTGTCGAGTTTATTTACGGAAAGCTGAGAACCCGGCTCGAATGTACGGATGCTGTCCACTTCATCACCAAACAATTCGATGCGACAAGGCAGATCGTTTGCAAATGAAAATATATCGATGATACCTCCACGCACTGCAAACTGGCCGGCTTCGTATACAAAATCTGTTTTTTCGAAATCGTAGTTATGCAGAAACTCTTCAAGGAAAGCTATATCCAGCTTCTCTCCGAGTTTAACCGTAAATGTATTGGAAGCCAGTGATCGCTTGTTGATCACCTTTTCGCTCAACGCTTCCGGATAGGTAACAAGAATTTCAGGTTTCGTTTTTCCGGCAAGCCGATTCAATATCTCTGCCCGCATTAAGATGTTAGCGTTCTCTGTTTCGTCATACTCATAAGCACGTTTGTATGACATGGGAAACAGGAGTACTTCCCGATCAAGCAAATTCTGAAGATCGTTTTGAAAGTAAGCTGCCTCTTCGCGGTCTTGTAAAACAATAAGATAGTCCTGCGGATGTAACTTGAAAATGGTTGCCAGCAACACGGCATCGAGACTACCCGATAAACCTTTAACACGAATGTTTTGCGGCTTGGACGCTCGAACCCCTTCGGCCACGGTCTTTATCAAACCATCCGCTTTATAGATGCTTAGAAAATCATTCGCCTTCACGTTCCGCTATCAGTTAAATATGTTGTCCGTGCATCGACAAACCTTGTTGTAAAGGCAACAAGCTGTTGAATTGGACAACGAAAAAAGAAAGGCTGCAAAGATAACCGCCATCGAAAATTCTCGCCAGATTATCATGAATTATATTTTTGTTTTGTTATGATGACTATTCATCAAACGACTGCTACCTTTCACCTCTATACGAGTTGAGGTAAACAACTGTACCATGAATTTCGTTCAACAACTTTCACTATACATCAGCATCACTGCTTTTGTGTTTCTTATACTGGGTTTGTATAAACCATGGGCTATGCTCTGGTGGGAAGATGTACAGAACCGCAGAAAGGTGATCAGATTATATGGCAGCATTGCTTCTGTAGCGTACCTTGCACATTGGATTATTGTACTGCTTGATACATGAAAAACATATCTATACTTTTACTAACCGGTATGCTCTCCGTTGCAGCATGCAACAAACAACAAGGACAAAAAACCGAAACAGATACTCCGACAGCTCCCGCTGTTGCTGTAAATGAATTACCCGCCATGCACATAACGCTGGTGGATAGCACCCGGCTATCGGCTCGTGATCTCAGTGGCAAAAATGTGATCGTTATGTTCCAGCCCGACTGCGACCACTGCCAGCGCGAAGCAAAGCAGATACAGGAAAATATAGAAGCCTTTAAAGCTTACCAGGTATATTTCGTTTCATCTGCCGG
>DJFR01000088.1:17598-21471 GCA_002432545.1 Flammeovirgaceae bacterium UBA5867
CACATCGATGCTCCTTCTCTCTATATCTACGACAACGGTAAGCTTAAACAAAAGTTCAACGGAGAAACAGACATTGCTGAAGTAACGAAGCACTTGTAACATGGCGCGCGTATTTCTGACAGCCGAATGGCGTAAGCTGGCCATGGCAAACTATAGCGTTGATCCTGCACTTCTGCAACGTTATCTTCCCTATAAAACAGAACTGGATCTGTGGAATGGCGTCTGCTATGTTAGTCTCGTTGGCTTCATGTTCATTAATACACGTCTGCTTGGATTTCGTATTCCCTTTCATTCAACATTCGAAGAAGTAAACCTGCGCTTCTACGTGCGCTATAAAGATGTAACGGGTTGGAAGCGCGGTGTTGTGTTTATAAAAGAGATCGTTCCTAAACGCGCACTTACTTTTGTAGCCAACACCATCTACAAAGAAAATTATGAGACTATGCCGATGATGCATCGTTGGGAAACTGTTGACGATAATCTTATTGTTGAGTATCGCTGGAAGTTGAAAGAATGGAATTCACTTCAGGTACAGTGTGCAAAAGATGCCGTGACTATAGCAGAAGGAAGTGAAGCAGAATTTATTACCGAACACTATTGGGGTTATACAAAGATTGGCGAACAACGAACGTCTGAATATGGCGTGGAGCACCCCCGCTGGAAAGTATATCCTGTTAAAGACTATGCTATACATGTAGGCTTTGGCAATGTATATGGAGAGCAATTTGAATTTCTGAAGAATGAGACACCAGCTTCTGTTTTTCTGGCGGAAGGATCGGAAATTATTGTGCGGGAAGGATTGAAAATCTAGTCAGGTAATCTTTTCAAAAAGTAAGTGAGAACCAGATGACGGTGGCTACGAGCGAGATGAGCCAGATGATAAGAAGTGTGCGCAGTCTTTTGAGTCTGCGGTGTGCGGTTTCTTTGTCGTGATTCGACTGCATGGTATAGGTTGAGGAATAAATTTCCATTACGATCGTTACGGCAGGCGGGTTAGGTTAGTTTACCTTTCGATGGGTGATTTTTAAAAAAAGTTCAGAGTATATATAAAAATGCCGCAAGACGGGTTACCGTTGTCTAACCCTAACGAACGTATAGGAGATAACTTTTCCACTCCCTTCAATCGAAGCTTCATTTATATCCTCACCGCCCTGTTGTATAAATTTATAGCGAATGATTTTCGGAAAATCATGCGCGGGATTTTCAGCCGTAAATGTAGCAGCGGTATATTTTGTGATCTTGAACGGAACAGGTCCCTGCGCACCGGCTACATCGGGTATATAATAAAATGAGTTATCCTGGAACTTCAGGGTAATCTCTTCAGTTACTACCGTATCAGCCGTGTTTTTTATCCGGTACGAAATACCATATAGCACGTTCTCTTTCTCGTGGTATACCCAATGTTCAAAAGCGTTTTTATCTTTTAGTTTCCAGGTTCCCACTAACCATCCAAATTCTTTTTGCTGAGCAAAGAGTTGCACTGTTGTCAGGGATATAGCGATCGCGAGGAAAAAAATAGCTTTCATAGGGTTGAGCGTTGTGTCATTACAAAATAACCGGAAAAGAAATCCACTTCACAGTACAATACTATATTCTTTTCCACTGAACGTATATAGCCTGCCACATTTCGTTCAAAAAATACCTTTCAACAAAAATAGAACAGAATGTCAGAAGACGTTCGAACCAAAATCCGAAGCTTTTCGTACTTAGGTTACATACACGTTAAAATCTGGCAGAAGGCGAGGGTAGTGAAGTATATATTAACTGACAAAATTTCTTGACGAATGCATTCTGCCTGGTTTTTGATTTGTTAAAACCAGCTTAATAAAATTGTGATTTATGAAAAGATTTGCATCGCTTTTTCTGGCAGCAGTGCTCGGAAGTGCCAGCACGATTGCCACGTATCAATGGTTAGAAAAAGACAACAATGTTAAACTAGATTATCTGAATGTACCTGCATCAAAAGTTGCCTATCAGGTAAACGAGAATGGTGAGGCTGTTCCGCTTGATTTCACCAAGACAGCAGAACTTGTAACACCGGCAGTAGTATTCATTCGCTCTACCCAAGAAGGGGGCGCACGTAACGAATCATCACCTGAAACTTTCGATCCGTTCCGTGAATTCTTCGGACCGCGCATGATGCCACAGGGGCCAAGTCAAAGCTCGGGTTCGGGTGTTATTGTAAATGAAAACGGATATATAGTTACCAACAATCACGTGGTGCAGGATGCCGATGTGGTAGAGGTGACACTATATGATAACCGTACTTACAAAGCTGAAGTGATCGGCACAGACCCCGACACAGATATAGCGTTGATCAAAATAAATGAGAAAACTCTTCCACATCTTTCATTTGTAGATTCTGATAAAGCGAAAGTTGGTGAATGGGTTTTAGCAGTCGGTAATCCGTTTAATCTTAACTCAACGGTAACAGCCGGTATTATTAGTGCTAAAGGAAGAAGTATCAATATTCTGCAGCGAAATTCACAGGAGGGCAACACGGCTATAGAATCATTTATACAAACCGATGCTGCTATTAACCCTGGTAACAGCGGTGGAGCGCTTGTAGATTTAAGTGGTGGCCTGCTGGGTATCAATACCGCTATAGCAAGTCCTACAGGTTCTTATTCCGGGTATGGTTTTGCAGTACCATCCAATATAGTAAGCAAGATTGTTGAGGACCTGATTCAGTTTGGTATTGTTCAGCGCGGATGGCTTGGCGTATCAATCGGCAGTGTTAACAGCGAGCTTGTAAAAGAACATGCACTGCAGGTTAATGCTGGCGCTTATGTATCCGGATTTGCTGCGAGCAGTTCTGCTAAAGAAGCAGGATTAAAAGAAGGTGATGTTGTTGTTAAGATTGATGGAGCACCTATCCTTTCAAGCTCAGCGCTTATCGAATATATAGGGCGTCATCGTCCGGGAGACAAAGTGAATGTAACCGTAAACCGTAAAGGAAAAGAAGTTACGTTACCGGTTATGCTCAAAAATCGCGATGGAAAGACAGGAACAATCAAACCTGAAGACCGCAGCGGCTTTGCGTCTCTTGGATTAGAAGTTGAAGAAGTAGATGGAAATGTTCTGAAAAAATTAGATATTAACAACGGTGTTCGGGTAAAAGAACTCGGGAGCGGCAAGTTGGCCAAGTACACAGACATTCGTGAAGGCTTTATTATTACAAAGGTCAACGAGGTCACAGTAAAATCCGTTAAAGAGTTCAACGAACTTTTGAAGAAGAAGAAATCTGGTGAATTGGTAATTCTCTCCGGCACATATGAAGACGTTCCAAGAGAATTCAATTATGCCTTTAGAATGTAAACTTTATTTCGATATATGAGGAGACTGTTTAAGAAAGGCGAACGTGTTCGCAGTAAGATTGATGGTAAAGTGATGGAGGTTCTCAAGTACATCAAAAACAATTTTGTAGAAGTAAAATGGTTTGATCTTGAGAGCAAAGAAATTCGAACCAACAAGATTAAGGAAGATAAACTCTCCAAGGCAGCATAAAAACGTTACACGTTATCCGTTAACAGCCAACAGCTAAAAATTTTGTAACTGTTAGCGGATAACTATTAACGTATAAGGCAACTTCTCTAACTTTGCAGCTAGAGTAAAACTTATAATTGCCATCAAAAAGTTTGATATTCCTGTCTATTACCGGTCATCTATTACCGGTAAGATAAAAGAAGCACGTAGAAAAAGTGATCTGCGTAAGCAAGACTTCGCTCCTTCCCTGCTGGACTTCGGGCCAGTTCAGTTTTATATAGCACGTCATTTTGGTTTTTGCTATGGTGTGGAGAATGCCATTGAAATCAGTTACCGCGCACTCGAAGAGAATGCGGGTAAACGTGTTTTTCTATTAAGCCAGATGAT
>DJFR01000014.1:0-122 GCA_002432545.1 Flammeovirgaceae bacterium UBA5867
GCCAGTTAGATTCATTATTGTACACAGTAAAAGAGGGCTGTCTCAAATAGTGATACAGCCCTCTTGTTTTATCATGCTGCTTTATCCAGGTTTAATCGTAGAACCGGTAAAGATTCAACAGC
>DJFR01000014.1:135-24618 GCA_002432545.1 Flammeovirgaceae bacterium UBA5867
ATTGGTAAGTTCCAGCAAGTTCGTGGCATAGGTGTGTCTGCCTGTATGAAAACGCATCTTCGTTTTATCTAATCCTGCTGCTTCGGCCCATTTCTTCAGCCCATTGTCGAGCCTCCGTTGCGTGATTAGATTTTTGGGATCTTCTTCTTTTACCTCATCAAATACATAGGGAGTATTGGTCTTTTCATTCCGTCTTGCTTTCAGGATTTCAACGGCCTGCGCGGACAACGGAAAGTACTCTATTGCTTCTGTTTTTTGTTGTTCAAAATAAATAAACCATGCTTCACGATTATCTATATTTTTTTGAATTATACTTGACCACTCTAGCTTATGAACATCACTCCAGCGTAGTCCGGTAAAGCAGGCAAAGAAGTAAGCCTGTTTGAATTGTGGATTTATCTTGCATGGAGTATCAGCCAATTGCTGGAGTTGATCGAGTGTCCACGCAGTGCGCATTACATCTTTCTTTTTCAAGCGCTCATGTTTAGGAACGGCATGCCATGGGTTACGTGGAATGATCTGATCACGAACCAACTGGTTTAAAGCACCATTAATGTTGATCAGATAATTCAATGCTGTATTCTCACAGACTGTTTTTAATAGATGCTTTTCAAATGACTTCATCCATTCCGTTGTGACACGGTTGATTGGAAGTGATCTGCCTTCCATAAATTTTCGAAGATGGTTCAGCGTTGTTCTGCGATGCCGATTAAAAGGCTTGCTGTTGATATAGCTGTCGAAATACGATACGAAGTCTGCCTTCTTCCTGGTCTTGTCGATCAAGCCGTTATCCTGTACAATTAATTCATGTTCACGCTTGGCNNNTGATCATAAATGTCGAGGTAAAGCGATACCCGACCGTTTGCCAATGGCTTTTCTCTTAATTCAACTGACATGTTACTTTCTCATTTAAAAGGTTAAACTTTTCCCCTCACTCCTTGAGAAGCAAAGCTATTGCTGTGCTTCTCAGAGGAGTGGGTTCATGAACTTTACTAATAACCCCTTTGAAAAAGTCCGGTAACAAGACAGTAACACAACAACCTTATAATGCATCAATAACCCTTACAATGGTCAACATCCCCAACACAAGGAAGGCGGGAATTTGTGGTATATTTTGGCTTTTTGTAACCTTGTGATGGTTTTAACGGATAACGATTAACGGATAACGAATAACGGTTAACGGTCACTCATCAGGCATTAACCTTATCCCTCTGAATCTTCTTCTTCGTGGCGTGTTTCTCTACGAAGCGAACAATTTTATCAGCGATGTTTACTTTGGTAGCAGCTTCTATACCTTCCAGTCCCGGAGAGGAATTTACTTCTATAATAAGTGGTCCGCGTTTGGAAGGAAGCATATCAACACCCGCTATACTGAGTCCTACTTTTTTAGCAGCCGTTATCGCGGCATGTTTTTCGGTGCGGGTAAGTTTTATTACTTCAGCAACGCCACCGCGGTGCAGGTTCGAACGGAACTCGCCATCTTTAGCTTGCCTGCGCATTGCACCTACTACTTCACCGTCTACTATAAATGCGCGGATGTCGGCCCCCTTCGCTTCTTTAACAAACTCCTGTATAATAATGCGGGCATGTACTCCGTGAAAAGCTTCGATCACCGATTGTGCAGCTTTTTTATTTTCAGCCAATACAACACCAAGTCCTTGTGTACCTTCCAGTAATTTTATAATTACCGGGGCACCCCCTACGGCATCGATGGAATCTTCTGCATCTGCCGAGTAATCCATAAATATAGTCTTGGGCAAGCCGAGGCCGGCACGCGAAAGTATCTGGAGACTCCTCAGTTTATCGCGGGAGCGTATCAATGCCTGTGATTCCACAGCCGAAAAAACTTTCATCATTTCGAACTGGCGTACGACAGCAGCACCATAAAATGTTACCGATGCACCGATGCGGGGTATAACAGCATCGAAGTAATCCAGCTTGCGGCCCTGGTATAGTACCACCGGATTCTTCTTCTCGATGAACAGCACGCATTTCATGTGATCAATAATTTCTACGGTATGACCGCGCTCTTCGCAGGCTTCTTTCAGGCGGAGCGTAGAATATAGTTTGGGATTGCGTGAAAGTATAGCAATGTTCATACGAAGTTTCTAACCTCTGTTTTGTTTTTTTAAAGTACGTTGCAGTTTTTGTTTTTCGCGAAAAGAAAGGTTCTTCTTTTTTACATCAATGATAAAGCGGTTACGCAAGATCTTTCGTCCTATTAAGATCGGAAATTTAAGTGAACCCCGGTTACTGAGCGAGAATTCTGTAGTTATTTCTTCGTTAAAAATTTTTAACGTTGTAACAATCACAAACCTGCGTTCCACTTCGCCAAAAGAGTTTTTAATGTTTCTTATCTGGTAATCCGAGGTAGTAAATTTCATGCCTGTAAATTCCGGATGCTCTTCATCCAGTAAAATAAACTCAAGCCTGCCGCCAACCACTTCGGCTTTGTGGCAATGCAGGCTACAGGTATAGGCACCAGTATCAACTTTAGCATGGATATTAGTCAAGCCGAACCCGGGTAGATCAACGCGGTCGTAGCGGCCAAGAATTTTTTGCATGACGGATGATTGCTGTCGAAATATAATAGCCGTCATCAGTTTAAAAAAGTTATGCCACCGCAATATTGCAGTGGCATAATCGTTCTGTTCTTTATACTTGTCCTAACGCTATAGCGACAAGCCAAAATATAGGTAATACTTAGCCTTTTGCTTTAACCGCAACAGCTGTATTCTCCCACTTCAATACAATTTCATCTTTAACAACGCTAATGTTAAAAGTTTCTACAGGCGATGGCGTTTTAGAAGGTTTAACTTTTACACGCAATACATCGTCCTTGTCTTTATAATTATAGGCGCCCCATTGTTTGGTGTCGCTGTTGAAAATTACTGTCCATTCATTTTCGCCTGGTATAGTAAAGAGTGCATATTTACCGGCAGCCAGATCTTTGCCTTCAATTTTAACAGGCTTGTCGAACTCAATAACAGTAGCTTCGTTGGCACCGGTTCTCCATACTTCACCGTATGGAACAAGGCCGCCCATAATTTTACGGCCCCGGGCTGAAGGTTGGCAGTAAGAAACTTTTACATTGGCAGCTCCGACTTTACCGGATGCTTCTGCTTTCGGACTCGCAGGTTTGTCTTGAGCAAACACAGCTGTGATCATCGTTGCGAATGCAAGTGTTAAGAATGCTATTCTTTTCATGGTTTGTTTTGGTTTTAATGTAACATGGTGGTATACGCAAAAGTGCCTCCGATGGCCGGAGGCACTAACACAAATATTATAATATTACCTGTAAACTTCTTTTTAGAACGCGACTCTGTTAGCAAAAGTTACTTCAACGGTTATTTTTAGTAATTTAATTTATGAGTGGTTTCTGATTTCAAGATTTCGCTTCTATTTTCAGCTCTGGCACATACCGTTTAGCCTGACTCTGACTGCCTGATAACTATATAATGAATCGCAGGGTGCGTTCTGTTTTGAACAGAACCGGGTAAAATCATCATGATTTTTACAGACTATAGGCTTCAGATCATTCGGTATATTTCATTGGATCAATTAACGCGTACGATTAACCCCTATAAGAATGTTCCTGGTACAAACATCTTTACCCGATCGCCTGCGTAAGTTCATCTGTAAAAAAAGTATACACATCCTGCTGGGTGTGCAGCTCTCTTTTACGGCTTACGCGCAACTGGACAAAGCCCCGGCTTATCCGCTCATCACACACGATCCGTATTTCAGTGTGTGGTCATTCACGGACAGACTTAACGAATCACCCACCCGGCACTGGACAGGTTCCGATCAATCCATTATGGGCATGGTGAAAGTAGATGGTGTGTCCTATAGTATATTGGGAAAACCGGAGCGGGTTTTCAAAACAGTTTTACCTGCATCCGATGAACTCTCATTTGAAAGTAAATACACGGAAAGCACGCCTGCATCCGGATGGATGAATCCTGATTTTAACGATGCCGCCTGGAAAACCGGTAAAGCTCCGTTCGGTAATAACAAGACGATCGCCAAAACAATATGGCAGTCGCGACACATTTGGGTGCGCAGGACATTTACCCTGGAGCAACTTGATTTCGATAACCTGTTTTTAAAACTTCAGCATGATGATAATGCGGAGGTATATTTAAACGGACGGAAAGTTCTCTCGGTAGGATGGCTGGGCAAGTATCGTTACTTCCCGCTGGATGAAGCTGCACTCAAACTTTTAAGGCAGGGTAAAAATATACTTGCTATACATGTGGAAGATACCGGTGGTGACTCCTGGATGGATGCCGGTATGGTTACCGAACTTCCTGAGCAGCCCGCTACTGATATACTTCCAGGCGTACAAAAAAGTGTATCTATAACAGCTACACAAACGCGCTACGAATTTACCTGTGGCAAAGCCGATGTAACGCTTACGTTTACCTCGCCTTTGCTTATGAACGATCTCGATCTGCTGTCGCGGCCGGTAAGCTATATTTCATACAAAGTACGGTCGAATGATGATGCGCAACATGATGTGCAGGTATATTTGGGTGCATCTACAGCTCTCGTGGTAAACCTGCCGGTGCAGGAAGTAGCNNCCAAGAAAGGTGATGATATTCGCATCGACTGGGGTTATGTATATATAGCAACTCCGAAAGGTAATAACATAACACAAAGCATAACCGCGACAACGGAAGGAACGAAGTCGTTTGCAGGAAAAAATACTGCGCCTGTGAACGATGTTATGCAAGGCAAAGGTTTATTTCTGAATACAACGGCATCACTAGGCAACGTGGGGCGTGACGAGAAGGAGCAGGTGTTTCTTGTGGGATATGATGATCTATACCCCGTGCAATACTTTAATCAGAACCTGAAACCGTGGTGGAAGAAGAATGAATCAGCGACCATTGAAAAGCAATTGACGCAGGCGCTTACCGATTATAAAACGATCATTACGCAATGCGACTCGTTCGATCATCAACTCTATACCCGTGCTATAAAAGCGGGTGGAGCCGAGTACGCCAAACTTTGTGCACTTGCATACCGGCAATCTATAGCGGCTCATAAACTTGTAAAGAGTCCGCAAGGAGAAACATTATTTTTATCCAAAGAGAACTATAGTAATGGTTGTATAAATACGGTGGATGTTACGTATCCATCTGCACCACTATACCTGGTATATAATCCGGAGTTGTTAAAGGGTATGCTCAACGGTATATTTTACTATAGCGAAAGCGGTAAGTGGACGAAGCCCTGGGCCGCGCATGACCTGGGAACATACCCACTTGCCAACGGACAAGTATACGGTGAAGACATGCCGGTGGAGGAATCCGGTAACATGATTATTCTTACTGCTGCTATCGCGAAAGCTGAAGGCAATGCTGACTATGCACGCAAACACTGGAAGACGTTAACGCAGTGGGTACAGTTTCTGGAGAAGGACGGTTTTGATCCGGCCAACCAGTTGTGTACCGATGACTTTGCAGGACACCTCGCACGTAATGCTAACCTCTCGGTAAAAGCGATCGTGGGTATAGGAGCCTATGCACAACTCGCAGAGAAACTGGGCGAACAACAAACGGCCGCTAAATATAGGGGTATAGCAAAGAACTTTGCACAGAAGTGGATGAGTATCGCGAAAGATGGCGATCATTACACCCTGGCGTTTGGAAAACCCGGAACATGGAGCCAGAAGTATAACCTGGTGTGGGATAAATTACTTGCACTGAATTTATTTCCGAAGGAAGTGTATGAGCAGGAGATCAAATACTACCTCTCCAAACAAAACGAATTCGGTTTGCCATTGGACAGCCGGAAGTCTTATACTAAATCTGACTGGATCATGTGGACAGCCACGCTTGCCAAAGATCAAAAAGATTTTGAAGCGCTGGTGATTCCTATCTATAAATATGCTACACAAACCACGACACGTGTTCCGCTCAGCGACTGGCACGAGACCACAGACGGAAAACAAGTGGGCTTCCAGGCGCGCAGTGTAGTGGGTGGCTACTTTATTAAATTGTTGGAATAACCCATACGCATGTTGAAATATATACTTTCGGCCTCGGTAATAGCACTGATGGCATTTACTCCTTTGCAATTGAAGGAGAATTCTTCCTATAGTTTTGTGCAGCCGGTATACCAGGAGCTCCCGCTCGGAAGTATAAAACCGAAAGGCTGGTTGCTGCAGCAATTGCAGATTATGCGCCATGGTTCAACGGGACATCTCGATGAAGTACATGCCAAGATTGGTAACGACAACGGCTGGCTCGGTGGTAAAGGTGATGGATGGGAAGAAACTCCGTACTGGCTCGATGGAGCTGTACCGCTTGCCTATCTGCTTGATGATGCTGCGCTGAAAACAAAAGTATTAAAGTATATCGAGTGGACTATAAAATCACAACGCCCTTCCGGATACTTCGGGCCAATCACGAAGCAGGAGCGTGAACAAGGTATACAGATAACACCTGATAACTGCGAAGCCGGTGAAGACTGGTGGCCGAAGATGGTAATGCTGAAAGTAATACAGCAATATTATGAAGCCACAGGCGATCCGCGCGTAATAACATTCATGACGCGCTACTTCCAATATCAGATGAAATCATTGCAGACTTGTCCCGTTGGTAAATGGACAGAGTGGGCTACTTCGCGCGGTGCTGATAACGAGATGGTCATTCAGTGGCTATATACCATAACAAAGGATAAAGCATTGCTGGAACTTGCTGAAAAGATCGAAACCCAAAGTTTTACCTGGAGCACATGGTTGGGCAACCGTGATTGGGTAATGCGTGCCGCTGCCAATCAAACCGATGAAAACTGGATGAGCCGGCATGCAGTAAATATAGGGATGGCTCTTAAATCGCCTGCTATAAATTATCAGCGCTCCGGTGACTCGCTATACCTGAAACAATTGAAGACCGGCTGGAACGACCTGATGTTATTGCATGGTTTACCGATGGGTATATTTTCAGGCGATGAAGACTTGCATGGTAATGATCCAACACAAGGGGTTGAACTCTGTGCGATTGTTGAATCGATGTACTCGCTGGAGAAAATCATTTCGATTACCGGGGATATACACTATATGGATGCCCTGGAACGAATGACCTTTAACGCACTGCCTACACAAACGTCAGACGACTATAATAACAAACAGTATTTCCAGGTTGCAAACCAGGTAGAGGTATCGCGTGGTGTTTTTGATTTTTCGCTTCCATTTGATCGCGGGATGAACAACGTGTTCGGCTTGCGCAGCGGGTATACCTGCTGTACGGCTAACATGCACCAGGGCTGGACTAAATTTACAACGCACCTCTGGTATGCTACTCCTCAGGGAGGTCTGGCTGCGTTGGAATATAGTCCCAATGAAATTAAGACAACGGTGAAAGGCGAGAGCATTACTATAGCCGAAGAAACAAACTATCCGTTTGAGGACGTGATCAACTTTAAATTTACCATGAAAAAACCGGTAACCATGCCGTTGCAACTACGCATACCCGCGTGGTGTACGGAGGCTGTTGTTACGCTCAACGGAAAACCTTTACGCACGGCTAAAGGCGGACAGATCATTACCCTTGAGCAAACCTGGAAGAATAAAGATATACTTACACTGCAGTTACCTATGGAAGTAACAACTTCCAACTGGGCAAAGAACTCGCGTGCGGTTGAGCGCGGTCCGCTGGTATATGCATTGAAGCTCGGTGAACGTTGGGAAAAGGGAAACGAACCTGCCGAGGGCGATTATTATAGTATATATCCGACAGAAGCATGGAACTATGGCTTATTACAGGAAGCGATCAGAGATCCGAAAGCAAAACTTCAGGTAACGGTGAAACCCGTAGCCACTCCGTTTATATGGAATCAACAACATGCACCCATTACCATAACCGCACCGGCCCGGAAGATACCCGATTGGAAAGTGGTGAACGGTGTAGCACATCAGCCGATAACAAATCGAACCAATGTATACCAGGGCGAAACCGGGAAAGAGATTGAAACCATCTCGCTTATTCCGTATGGATGCACCAAGGTGAGAGTCGTTGCTTTTCCAGTTGTAAAGTAACGATCAGAACGGATAGCCGATGGCAATGTTGAATACAATATTGTCGCCACGCCACGAAGGACTGCCGAAGTCTATATCTTTTGTTACCCAACCTTCGGCAGGTCTTCGCAGCGGAAAAGCTACATCAAGTCGCAATACAAAGAAACTGAAATCGAAACGAAGTCCGGCACCGGTACCGACTGCGAGTTGATTCAGAAATTTATTTCTCTCAAATTTTCCTCCGGGCCTGTTTTCTTCATCTGCGCGCATCAGCCATATATTACCGGCATCAACGAAGAAAGCACCTTTCAGTGATTTTATAATATCGAATCTATACTCCACGTTCCCTTCGAGTTTTATATCTCCGCGTTGATCGATAAAACGTAACGTAATGCTATCACCCGGATTGGCGAGTACATCGTATGTACCCGGACCAATAGAACGTGCGGGAAATGCTCGTATACTGTTTGATCCCCCTATAGCAAACTGTTTTATATAGGGCATCGTGGCCGAAGAGCCACCAAAGGCATAACCGACTCCTATCACAATACGTGTTGCCAGTTTGTTGTGCTCATCCAACGCCCAATAGTAGCGACCGTCAACATCGCCACGCACATAGCGTGAGTAGGGGAGATGGAAAATCTGATATGGCTCACCATCTTCTCGTTTATCAACGGCACGCTGCACGGCATTCAGCAAATTACCAGCGACATCTATGTTTCCGTTAAAATAAAAATTGTGTTTGCGGTATTTCCGTTCTTCGTAACGCTGCGATATATTTTCAGATAATTGTGTGTTGAGGGTATAGGAGTATCGTGTTCCCAATATAAACTGATCTTCGAACGAGCCGGCAAGCACGGGATTTTCATCCAGCAAATCTTCAAATACTTGAGAGCGTTTATCGATCTTCAAAAATGTTATATCGACAGGGAACAACTCGTGCGACTTTGATATACTCTCTTTCCAGTTATAGCCATACCCTGCGTTAAAAGAGTTGATGCGAAAATAACTCAGCCTGTTTTGAAAATTATAGCCAAGTTTGAATTGTGTCTTTGGTAAATAACGTTTTGAGTTATAGTCGATGTGAATGGGCGATATAAAGCGTGGCACTGTAAGACTTGATTCGATTCCCATCTCAAACGAATTGAGTGCGCCTGATGTTTGCCGGCTGATCTGTACTTCATACGAAGTATTCACCTTGAGCTGGAATAATTCAGCTCCGCGCAAAAAATTCCGGTTGGTAAATGTAAAGGCGACACCGGGACCAACAAAGTTATTCGATTTGGACACGGCCTGTACTTCAGCCCGCAGTGATTTCTTTTTTAACGGTGTCAGGTATATATCAGCATCCAGCAGGGTCGAATCCTTTCGGGGCGATTCTGAAAATTTGATGTTTACAAATTTAAAGGCACCGAGCCCCATCAGGTGACTCAGGGTGAAATCATGCGCCTCGCGACTATATATCTTGCCTTTCTTTAAGTTGATTACATCGGTAACGATCTCTGGCCTGAAAAAATGCTTTTTGTCGATGTAGTAATAGTTGTTGATAAAGGTTGTATCTCCCTGAGTCTGAACCGTACTGTCCATAGACAAAGTATAATCAGGGTATACATTGATCTTGTCCAATCGGTAAATTCGCCTCGCGCGGTCCGGTATATTATCTTCCAGTTTGAGCGTCAGGTCTACTTTGCGCCTCCCTACAGTACTGTCGGCTTCAAACACCAGGTACTTGTCATCGAAATAATAGAAGCCATAGTTTTCTACTTCCTCTTCTATGCGCACCTGTTCAGCCTGCATGCGCTCCAGGTCGTAGCGTCTTCCCGTATCCAGTAAAGATTCCTGCTTAAGTGATTCAATAATGGCGGCATATACACTGTCTTTTGGTTGTGGATACTGGATGCTGCGCAGCCGGTACGGCCGGTATAGCGTTACATCATAAATCACTTTGCCGTTTTTGCCTTTGGTAACAACTTTACTTTTAACAGTGGATCGAAAGTATCCTTCATTCTGTAACTGACCTTGCAACGTAGTGGCTGTACGTTCGGGCGTTGTCTCACTCATCAACACCGGGGTATCGCCTAATTTATACTTCAGAAAGTTACGAAGGCCCCCTTTTTTCTTTTTAGGTGTACCCGCTATATAGTATAGCCATACGCCAGGCCGCGAGCCGAGAAATTTTCCGTTGGGCTTTGGATTTATATAGGTCTGCAATTCACTTTCCAGTATTCGCTTTCGGCCGACACGTCCCTGCGGTGTCTCAAAATTTATAACGGCACCATTGTAGAATGCTTCTCCTTCTTTCAGATATTTTGTTCCGGTACACGAAGCCAGCAGCAAAGCCGTGAACACCATGATACTGATCACGAAAAGTTTTCGATGCACGCAGGTGGTATCAGTTCTCTTTGGCATTGGCTTTAAATAATTCGCGGAACGCATCGTAATCTTTTATATATATAAAACCGGCACCGGTCTCAATCAGCTCGCCATCGATCATATCATAATTACTGTTGCGGAAACCGGTTATGCGCAGTCGCCCGTCTTCGGTGAGTTTATACTCCAGCGCGAGATCACCTATATAGTCTGCAAAATCATTTTGGTTGGAAGCATCACCCTCTACATCCAGGTTACCGGCTACTTTCACCACCAGCCTGTCGTTGAGTAATGTTTTGGAAACACCTAATTGTAGTTCAGTCTGTCCTTCAGCACGGCCACTGGTATAGTCTTCATACGATTTTACATCGAACGAAAGTTGTACGCCTTTGATATTTTCAGAGAGTCGGTTCAATTGATCTGTTAATATTTTACTGACACTATTGCGCGCTGTAGAAGCTACACCTGAGCCGCCACCTTCACTCTCAAACGGGTTGTCAGAAACAAAACGTTTCAATATCAACAATGCAAATACCTGTTTGTTCAAATCAGACTCGCGTGTGTTGATATCTTTGATTTTCGCATATATACTTCCTCCGAAAGCATTTTGCTTATCCTGCGGCATATCGAGCTGGAAACTTATATTGGGTGCAAGTAAATTTCCCTCAATGATCAGGTACACCAGGAAGGGCAACCGTTGTTTATAAGATGCATCCTGTATAGCATTGGGGTCCTGGTTCGCGACCAGATCAATAGGCGATGTTTCCACTTTGAACAATGCACGAATGTTCATCTCCGGTTGAAGTATATTTCCGGTCCACGTAATGGNNGTTCTGATTCGCCACGAGGTCGATAGGAGAAGTCTCCACCCGGAACAACGCGCGGATGTTCATCTCGGGTTGCAGTATATTTCCCGTCCAGGTAATCGTGCTGCCTTTCTCAATGGAGAATTGTCGCTTCACGAGTTTATAGAAGGATAGATGATAGGAACCTTGTGTGATCTCGTAGCGACCGGATAATTGCATGTCACCGGTTTCATCTATATTAAACGTGAGTGTTGAGTTACCCTGTACAGAAAGTTTATCACCGGTTACCGGGTCGATAACGATGTTCAGAATCTCATCATCGTTCAACTCTATATTAGCCGCAAGTTCTATACCTGTAAATTTAGATGTCACGGTATCTTCAGGCTCGATGGATGCAAGGAACGGATCTTTCACCGCATCACGATCTACAAACCGAACGATACCTTCCTGCTCAAGAATTGTTTTCTGTGTTTCCGGAACGATATAGGTAAATTCACTTCCTTTACTCAGGCTCGCATTGAGTTGTACTTTCGGAAAGTCAGAAGTACCGGTAACTCTTGCTTTGGCATTGATGCGCACATTGCCATAGAAAAGATCATTGTCATCTTCTGTTGTATTGATCACCTGGAAGTTTTCTGCATTTAGTGTGAGTCCTAAATCATACGAGCTAAATGTATTCGATTTGACAGTACCATCGAGTACAGCCTGATTACCTTTATCATCCTTGATCCTGAATTTGTTTAAAGCAATGCCGGTACCATTCAGCCGAATGCTTTCATTCTCCAGTATAAATTTACTGCCGATAACGGTTGGCGTAAATTCAGCATTTTTAAAAGTAAGTGTACCGTCAATCTCCGGGTTGTCAGTATAGCCCTCTATACGCACTTCACCCACAAGCTGTCCTTTCATATTTTTTACCTGCTTCATGGTAAGCGGTTCAACAGCCGCTATATCAAACCGGTTTAATGTAGTAGTGAAATGGATCTGTGGTTTTACTTCGTTAGAGGTTATATACCCGGCCGCCTGCAAGTCCATGCTGCTTCCATCTATACGCAAGTCTATATTAAAAGGACCATTCGCAGTTTTGCCTAAGGCAAGTGCGAGGTCTCCCCACGATTGATCAAGTATCGCGAGCTTGCGGATATAGAGTGTAGAGTTGAACGATCCCTCGCGCGCTACGCCTATATTCAGATCTCCATCAATTATACCAGCCAATGGTGTGGTACCTTCCACAATGCTCGTTATATTCTTAAGATCTACTTCATTAAACACAATGGTCATGGTGGTGTCGCGATCTTCACGCTTCAGCAGAAGAATTCGTTCTGAACCTTTGGCTATATAGAAGTTGTTGGGAGTCATACCACCACTGGTAAAGCGGAGTGTATTATAGAGCGGTGTATTCCACGACTCATAGTTGAGCACAACCTGGTTCCGTAAAAAGCGGAATTGAAAAGCATCTTCAAAACTGTTAAAGACTCCGCCCAGCATATACTTTTCGCGCTGCAGTGAATCGTATATAACAAAACGACTATAGATGGAATCGTTCATCACGTTACCCGACAGTTTCAATGCTTCCATGCGCAACGTATCAAAATTTACTTTCTGCACCAGGAAAGTATAGTCAAGCGATTGCTCATCCGATATAACTTTTAACCCGATGGAATCCATCGCGAGCCCTGCGTAATTTATTTCAGCAAGCTTTACCGAGAGCCACAGCTTTTGTTCAGCACTGTTGAATGCACCGGCAATCTCTCCGGGTACGAACGGATCAAGGTCCGGGAAGATGATCTCGGTAAGCAGATCTGTATTCTTTATCACCAGGTTGAAATCGAAATTCTGTGGATCGGCCGGTTTGTTAAAAACAGAATCATGCAACGAGAAGTAGCGATGTATATGTCGCTTGAGTGTTTCGGGTAAACTGAAGATATTGATGTTACCTTTAAATTCTCCCGAGAGTATATCTGAGTTTACGGTGATCTCACTTTTACCATGCTGATCGATGGAAGCAAATAGTAATGAGTCAACCGCATATAGTTTGGTACCATTGAAGATGGCCACCTTGCGAATGTTCAGATCGCCATTGATAACTTTGAAATCAGCAGTGGCAAGTTTTACATCAACCGTACCCCGAGCGCGTAACGGACGCTCTGATAAATTCAACGCGCGGAAGTCGGCATTTGCCAGATCGAATGTGAAATCATAGCGCGGTATATCTTCATGGTAGTCGAGGCCGCCCTCCAGTTTGAAGTTTAGATTTTTGTCTTCCAGCTTAGCCATGCCTGAGAAGAAGTATTTTTTAAGGGAGCCATCTACGATGAGATTCTTATAGGTATAGTTGTTATAGAGAAACTCCTGGATCGTGAGCTTTACGGCCGCATGTATATCTTTCATGGCAAACCCGGCACCTTTGGCAGATGCCTGGAGTGATATAGTGCCCATCGCCTGTTCCTGCTTCAACAGCTTGCCCAGGTTAAATTTTTTCATCGATACCTGCGCATCGTAATTTTCGGCAGCGGTGCTGTCAAAGTCCATGTCAGCACGCAGGTTAATGGTTCCAAAGTCGCTGGTGAGTACTGCTTTTGTATCGGGTGCATGGGGTGTTCCTTTTACAGTGCCCGCTAAACTTATCCATCGCGGCAGCGCAATGGATGCAGGCAGCATGGTGTCTGGCAAGATATAGTTTATATCCGCAGCGGTAGTATAAAATTTCTTTAAGGATATATTTAATGCAGCGTGTTGAACATCGGGAAGACCTTTAATGGTACCGGCCGCTTCTAATGACGTCTGCGAAAGTGTGCGTAAACTTAACCGTTCGAGTGTGAAGTCTTTTAATTTACCCTTTCCATTAACCTCTACATTAACACGGGTATCTTTTGTAAGGGTAAGCGGCATACTATCGAGCAACGCGGGTGCCAGGTATAGTATATCACGCATGGACAATGAAGAAGGAGCGATGTTTACGTCCACAGACGCATCGGCATATTGTTCGGTAAGTTTGGCAAATGAAGGGAATGTAGCTTCTGCATCCAGGTTCAGCGTTGTGTTAGGCGTGTTGAAATGAAAATCTTTCACGCGCAGAACTTTATCGGATAGTGCAAAATCAGTTTTGAACGATGAGATGGTAAAACCACTTTTGTCTTGTAGGGTAAGGTCTTCAAGCTTACCCGCTATATCTATACCGGCCATCTTCAAATCTTCGGCCTGCAGGTTGAAATGCGTGATCCACAAATGGCTGAAGTCAATCGCGTCTTTTACTACGGGTTGATTAAAGTCATAGTACTGAATACTATTGTCATTCAGGTTCAGTTCTCCCAATGATATATTCCAGGGTAAAGCAGATGTACTGGTATCTTGCGTAACGGTCTTTTCGGTTTTCTTTTTGTCTTTTTCCGGTGATACACCTGCTGCAGGGCTGGCCATCTGGTGATAGGCTATAAAAGTTTTCTCCAGGGTAAATTCATTTAAGCGGATGATTTGCTTTTTCAGGTCGATCGCATCGGCATCGAGTGCTGCATTACCGAGATCAAGCTCAATGCGTTGTGCAGTGGTAGCGTTCGTATATAAAGCCTTGATGGCTTTTAGCCGTATCGTATTTACACCGAGATCAAAGGGAAGCGAAGCCGTATCCGGTAGGGCAACCGTTGTACTATCCGGGCGCGGTGCTGCGACAGGTCGCTGTGTTACAACAGCCGTAACATTTTCGAGTGCGATTTCATCTGCATGTATAATGGATTTTGCCAGATCAAACTCATCCATACTGATGGAGAGCTCTTCGCTCTGAAGCCGTATATCATTTTTTGCAAGGGAATCATAAAATGCAAACCGCGTATGATGCAAGGCTACATCTTCAACAGAAAACTCCCAGGGTGTAGCGGTGGTATCTTTTATCGCAGTTGTATCAGTACTTGCAAATGCTTTTATGATATAGTCGAAGTTAAACGTGCTGTCCCGTTCCGAGCGACTGATATAGCCACGCAGCGTATCGATCTCGACATCGTTAAGCTCAATGGTGTTGCGCGTTAATCCCCACAAGTCGGTATCAACCGACAACTCGCCTATATATAGCAGTGTATCCTGTTTCTGGTCTTCCAGGTATAAACCTTCAAGTACAACTTTTTTCGGGAAGGAGAGACTTATGTGGGCAAGACGGACTTCTGTACCGATCTTGCCGTGCAGAAACGTAACCGCTTTTTGAACGATGGCATTTTGAACGGCCGGTATCTGAATGGCAACCGAAAGCGCAGCAAGCAGCAATATTATGGAGAGGACAATCCACCCCAATACTTTTATTGTTTTAACCAGAATTCTTTTCGGCTTCCAAGGCAATTTCATTTCACAGCGTTCCTTCCTGCTAATTAATAAAATTATGCCATTTGAGATTTATNNGCGGGATTGATTTTTTTAACCGTTCGTCAGTATGAAGCTTACCGCGACAAGTACATACCCTGGTTGCTAATGCTTTATACTGATAAAATTGCCTATGAAAGAAATTGCCAATCGGGTTAACCAATATCTCTGGTTAGTGATCCTGCTCTTTATCGTGTTGTATTACGGTAAAGTAATTTTAATCCCGTTGGTATTTGCCGCGATGCTGGCCATGCTGATGGCACCCGTCTGCAGGCGCCTGGATCGCTGGGGGCTCCATCGCGGTGCATCATCGTTTGTCAGCATCTTTATATTACTGGTTGTGCTGTCGGGGGTATTGCTGGTTGTTATAGCAGAGATATACTCTTTCGCCGATGAGTTTCCTGCCATCGAGAAGAAAGCCAACGGATTGTTGTCTCAAACACAGCATTACGTTGAAACCAATTTTGGCGTAGAGCCGGAGCGACAAGTTGCCATTGTAAAAGAGCAGGTAAAATCATTTGGTAAATCTGCCGGTACCTATGCGGGCAAACTGGTGGCTGGCCTTACCAGTACGATTGCCGGGTTATTGATCACACTTGTATTTACCTTCCTGTTTCTGTTTAATAAAGAGCGCTATGAGACTTTTATACTAAAACTATATAAAGAGGAAGAGACCGCGGACGTAAAGAAAATTGTAAACGAGATTTCCACAGTGGCGCAGAAGTATCTTACCGGTCGAGCGACTTCTATATTAATTCTCTTCGGACTATATTCTGTAGGACTGCTCATTGTTGGTGTAAAGAATGCTATACTCCTGGCGGGTATAGCTGCATTGTTAACCATTGTGCCTTATATAGGTTCAACCCTCGGGGGAGCATTTCCATTTATGATGGCGTTGGTCACAGAAGATTCGTTTCAGCCAGCACTGGGTGTTGCCGGTGTTATTATATTTATACAGGCAATGGATAATTACTTTATCGAGCCCAATGTAGTGGGAGGTGAAGTAGCGTTGAGTGCACAGGCTTCTATTCTAACCATTATAGTAGGCGGCCTGATATGGGGCGTAGCCGGAATGATACTCTTCATCCCGATGCTGGGTATACTTAAAATTATATTCGATCACGTTGAACCATTGAAACCCCTCGGCTATATCATTGGCGATCCGGATGCCAACAAACCTTCAAAGCTGAAGAAATGGATTATGGAGAAGATGGGGAAGAAGAAAACCGTGAGACATAGTACAAGCAAAAGAAAATCGGAATAATCCTGATTTTTAATTAGTGCTAATCTGCTATCTTTCTGCCGACTTAACACTAACCTGATGAGATTGCCTGCCTGTGCCTGTTGGAAAACCGTTGTGTTTATTCTCTTCATTTTTATTCCAGTTTCCATTTTTGCTCAACAAGTTTCCATTAAACCAGCTCCAGCCTGGGTAACACCCCATAGACCTGACGTTAGTGCGAAGCCGAGTGCTAAAGATGCTGCCGGCTCTTACTACTTGTTGATTGATAAACAGGATCATGTTGAGAAGCAGACAGATTTTTATCACTATGCCTATAAATTATTAACAAGCGAAGGTGTACAGGAGATGTCTGATATTTCGGTTACGTTCGATCCTTCCTTCCAGAAGTTAACGTTCCACCAGTGCATCATCCACCGCGATGGTAAAACTATTGATAAACTCAGCGCAGGTAGTATTCGTACGATACAGCGTGAAGAAAGCATGGACCGTTACTTGTATGATGGTTCGCTTTCAGCCGTTATCAATCTGCAGGATGTACGTGCTGGCGATATAATCGAATATGCATATTCCGTTGAAGGCTATAATCCTGTTTACGAAGGACACTATACCAATACAGTATATTTTGATTTTACAGTCCCGTACGAGCAGTTCGAACAACGTATCGTTTTCCCTGCTGCTAAAAAGATATATACCAAGTACTTTAATGATGAAGTAAAACCGGAAGTTCGTACTGCAGGAACGTCAACGGAATACCAGTGGTCACTTCATCGTATTAGCGCAGCGGTTTCCGAAAGCAATGAGCCAACCTGGTATGAAGGATATCGTTTTGCACAGATTAGTGATTTTAAAGATTGGCGCCAAGTGGCGATGTGGGCAACGAAACAATTTGAAGTAACAGAAGCAGAACGAAAGCAACTGCAAAGTAAAACAGACGAGTTGTTCAATGGTCTTGATAAACCAGCGCTGATACTAAAAGCCATACGCTTTGTACAGGATGAAGTTCGTTATCTTGGATTTGAATCAGGACTGAATTCGCATAAACCACATGCACCGCTGAATGTTTTCGAACAACGCTTTGGTGACTGCAAGGATAAATCACTTCTATTAGCTACCATACTAAATATATATGGCATTGAAGCTTACCCGATGCTTGTAAGCACAACATTGCGCGATCATACTTCAGAGCGTTTGCCTTCGCATACAATTTTCAATCATTGCGTGGCACAGGTTGTTTGTAATGGTAAGTCAATATTTATCGATCCTACAATCAGTAATCAGGGTGGGTTACTGGAGAATTATTATTTCCCTACGTATGGTCAAGGTTTGGTGGTAAGTGATGAGTCTCACGATTTACTTGCACTTCCCGGATCAGGTGTAGCATCTATCCATGAGGAACAAACTATTGATATTGCAGCGATCGAAGGTGAAGGTATACTTTCCGTTCAAACGGTGTATAAAGGTGTGGAAGCGGATATTCAGCGTAGTAACTTTGCAAGCAGAAGTGTAGATCAAATTCAAAAAGATTACCTGGCTTTCTATACAAATCTGTATCCCGACATTGTAATATTAGATACAATTCGTATGGAAGATAACAGAGAGGACAACACGGTTACCATTCATGAGAAGTATAAAGTGCCTAGTATATGGACAACACGTGAAGGAGAAGCAGAAAAATTATATGCCGAATTCTACCCGCTTACATTGGAAACGTATTTCAGCGTCCCTAAATCGCAGGCGCGAAAAGTGCCATACAAGCTTTCTTTTCCGCTGTCATACGAACACAGCATCCGGGTAAATTTACCTGAGTCCTGGAATATAACACCAGAAAACAGGAACATCGAAACGCCTTACTACAAATACGATTACTACGTTTCATACGATGCAGATAATCATGCTTTAATTTTACAGACGTTGTATAAAACCAAGAGTGATAATATACCTGCATCTGCGATGGCTTCTTTTATTGAAGATCATGGTATAATGATGAAGAATCTTTCCTATAACATTTTATACGATAAAAATATTGCCAATGCTTCGGGTATAAGTTCGTATGCTGTTATCATTTCACTAATAATATTCATAGCGGCAGCGTGGTTTGCCTTGCGCTTGTATCAGTACTACGACCCGGAACCGGAGTTGATCCGAATAAATGGTCAGGCAATAGGTGGTTGGCTCGTGCTAATTGCGATCGGTTTGATTATAACCCCTTTCAGAATTATATATGAGCTTTTCTTCTCTACATCATTCTATGATCAGATAACGTGGGTTACTGCATGGACGCAGGAGCAGTATATTTTATTAAGTCTGATGTTCTTTGAATTGATTTACAACGTGGCGAATATTGTTTTTTCAGTATTGCTGTTGGTATTATTCCTGGAAAGAAGGTCATCTCTGCCAAAACTTATAATCATATTTTTGTGGATGAGTGTAGCCGTTTCTGTGATAGATGCACTCGTAGGTTGGGCATATATGACAGAACCGAAGGACCGCGATGAAATATTTAAAAATGTTTTTCGCAGTCTCATTGCGGCTGCTATATGGATACCTTACTTCAATACTTCCACACGGGTACGAGAAACATTTGTCGAACGATCAGGTACACGCGATGATTCAAGTGAAGTGATGTCACCAGAAGAGGACCCGCAGCAAATATAGGTGTATAGCAGAGGATGGTTTTCAATACAAGTCATCCTATGCACTATACCACCCCAATATACCCTTACCAATAGCGTTGATAAATTTCTGATCGGTAGCTCCGTTCATTTTCCATCCGCTTTTCAGGTAGCGCATGGTACCGATGTATTCATCGTTCAGCGTAANNNCCTTTGTATTTCTTTCCTTTATACTCAATAGTGAGTGGTATCGGATCTTTCTGAAGGTCTTTGATAACATCCCGTAAAAACTGAATCAATCTTTTACGTTGTGCTGCTGCCGAAGAACTCCACTTTTCTTTATCGTAACGCTTGTGCGATAGTTTGAATTTTAAACCTGCCATCGTGGTGGTATAATCATCCGCATTGAGCTTGCGTACATTTTGGTGCGCTACTATATACCAGTGATAGGCTGTACCTACCGGTACACCGGAACCTTGTGGAGCTTTACCTGCTCTGCGTTTCGTTACGGCATACGATATTTCCCAGAGGTCTGGAGTGATCTTGCTTTCTTTCCACTCGCCTTCATCATAATACCATTTATGACTTCGCCCGACTTTCATGCCGGTATACTGGTGACCTTCAAATTCTTTGAACTGGTTGTAACTTTCGGCTAAGTCTTTGTCAACTTCTTTTTTCCGTGTCTTTGTGCTGGAAGTCGAACTCCGTTTTTTTACACCATTTCTTGCCCTGCGTGTTGCGGTAGCTTCCATAATTGATAACGATGTTTTTTATCAGACATATTTTTAAAAAATCCTGCCCGAAAAAAGCAGGTTAGAGCCGGCCTTACGTTGATATCAAAGAATAGCAGTTTAAAATTTGTATTTTAATGCCCTTTACCCTGAGCGCTCAACCTATGCGGCTGGCATGTATACTGGCATTTTTATTCGCAGTCACCTTTGTTTTTGCTGATACGGAGATTCAACAATCGCTGCGTGCGTTGGATGACGTGGTTGCGCATCGTAACGATTATGTAGAACAGAAGAATGAGCGCATCGATCGGCTCAAGACTGAATTAAAAAATGCAGTGCCGGCAAACCGGTATACTATATACTTCCGCTTATACGAAGCGTATAAAACATTTATCTATGATTCTGCCTTTACCTATGCGCGTAAGCTGCAGGAAGAAGCATATCATTCGCACGATGCATCAAAGATCGCATTCGCCAAAGTAAAGCTGGGGTTCATCCTGGTTTCTTCCGGAATGTTCAACGAAGCATTGGATTCGCTCCACACCGTTAATCGCACTGTTTTGGCGGATAGCCAGCGCGTTGAATTTTACTCCCTTATGGCCCGCACGTATTACGACCTGGTTGATTTCAATCGCGACCAGTTTTTTACCGAACTGTATACATCGCTTGGCAATCGGTATATAGATTCTGCCTTGCAGTTTTGTGATAGTCATTGCAAGTCGTTTTATTCATTGCGAGCCATGATGCATCTGCGCAGGCAAGCGTATACAGAAGCGACAGAGGCTCTTGAAAAAGTTCTGAACCGCCCGGGACTTACTTATGCTGAGCTTGCCATCGCGGCCAGTACGCAAGGCTATATTTACCTGCAGGCTGGTAAAATTGATGATGCTGTTCTCATGCTCATCAAAGCATCGGAAGCAGATGTCCGGTCATCCACCAAAGAAACGCTGGCTATTCTTAACCTCGCAGAGTTACTGTATAAGAAGGGTGATGTAGTGCGCGCATACGAGTATGTAAAAGTAGCCATGGATGATGCTAACTTTTATGGTGCACGCCATCGTAAAATTCAAGTGGCAGCTATTTTCCCAATCATTGAAGGGCATAAACTCAATACCGTAGAACATCAACGAAAATTGCTGATCACGTACGCCATTCTGATTACTATACTTTCTGTCATAACAATCGTATCAGCCGTTATCATCTATAAACAGTTCCGGAAGTTGAAGCAGGCGGAAGCGCACATCACCAAAGCCAATGCAAATTTACAGGAGGCGAATGCGTTGTTGCAGGAAGTGAACAATCGCCTGATGGAAGCAAACAAGATTAAAGAAGAGTATATCGGTTATTACTTCAATATAAATTCCGAGTACCTGGTAAAGATCCAGGCCTTTAAACAGGCTATTGATACCAAGCTGATGACAAAGAAGTATGACGACATCCGGTACGTGGTCAATAACATCAACCTGAAAAAAGAGCGCGAAGAATTATACCTCAGCTTCGACAAAGTCTTTCTGAAACTGTTCCCGGATTTTGTCACAACTTTCAATTCGTTTTTTAAGGAAGAAGATCGCATCATACTAAAAGAAGGACAGTTGCTGAATACGGAGCTCCGCATCTTTGCGCTGATACGCATGGGTATACACGACACAGAAAAGATTGCGAAGATCCTCGATTACTCCATCAACACCATTTACAATTACAAGGCACGCATCAAGAGTAAATCGAGCGTGCCGAATGATGAGTTCGAACAGAAGATCATGGCTATAAAAGCACTTTGATGTGTTTATCGTTTACAATTCGTTTATATTTTCTGCACTCATTGTAAAATACAACTTCTTGAATAATAGAAAGTTGATACTATATAACCCATAAAAACATTTATATTTTTAGTGGATAAATTCTCCTTCAGGAAGCAGGGTGCTTGCTTTGTTATACAATCGATAGCAGAATTACAGGCATCGATAGTATGCAATCGCAACGCTCTTAAACCCTATCCTGAATGAAGGCACTTGCTGTTCTCTTTACCATCTTTTTTTCCTTACCGGCTGCGCTGTGCGGCAAAGATAAAAGTCCGCTTACGGTAAGCTCTCCCGACAAATCTGTTAGTGTACGACTTACGCTGAAAGAAGGTGGTGTTCCGGTATACGCCATACAACGGAATGGCCAGACGCTGATTGCCGATTCAAAGCTGGGTTTCATTTTAAAAGATCAACCGGCATTAGCAAAAGATTTTAAGGTAGTGGATTCCAGGTTGTCTTCTTTTGATGAGACCTGGACACAACCGTGGGGAGAAGTAAAGTCTATTCGCAATCATTACAATAGTCTGGTAATAACACTGGAAGAACAAACTGCGCTGAAACGAAAACTGGTACTTGTATTCCGGGTATATAATGATGGTATAGGCTTTCGCTATGAGATACCTGAGCAACCGAACCTCAAAGACTTTGTGATTCTCGATGAACTCACAGAATTTACATTCGCGCAGAACCTGGATGCATGGTGGATTCCTGCGTACAGTGAAGACATGGATTCAGAATGTCTCTTCCGCCAGAATAAAGTAGGTGAGCTGAAGGACAAAATACATACGCCTGTTACATTCGAAGGCACAAATATATACCTGAGCATTCACGAAGCAGCATTGGTTGATTATGCAGCGATGACATTACACAACACTGGCAATCAGACCCTGAAGTGCGATCTTGTTCCCTGGGCCAATGGCGATAAGGTTGTAGCCACTGCTCCGATGAAAACTCCGTGGCGAACATTGCAGATCGGCAGTAAAGCTGGCGACCTGGTAACATCACACCTGATCCTCAATCTCAACGAACCCAATATACTCAGCGATGTGTCGTGGATAAAGCCCGGCAAGTATAACGGTATATGGTGGGGCATGCATATTAAAACACATACGTGGGAAGGCGGAGCGCACCACGGTGCCACAACTGAAAATATGAAGGCAATGATTGACTTCGCCAGCAAGCATAAATTTTCGGCAGTACTGGCAGAAGGATGGAACGAAGGCTGGGAAGGTGATTGGACAGCCGATGGTAATTTTAATTTTACCAAGCCTTATCCGGATTATGATATTGAGGCGATCAGTACGTATGCACGCGAGCGAAATATAGGGCTGATCGCGCATCATGAAACGGGTGGAAATGTAGCGAACTACGAACGACAACTTGAAGATGCGTTTAAGTTCTGTGCGAAGTATGATATACACCGGCTCAAGACAGGCTATGTAAACAGGCGTCCCGCGGGTGAGCATCATCAGGGACAGTTTATGGTGCGTCATTATCACAAGGTAATGGAAACTGCTGCGCGCTATAAAGTTATGCTGGATGTACACGAACCTGTAAAAGATACCGGACTCCGCAGAACGTATCCAAACATGATGACGCGCGAAGGTGGCCGTGGTACGGAGTATGAAGCCTGGAGCACGGGCAACCCTCCGGCACATACTACGATACTGCCGTTTACCCGTTGTCTTGGCGGGCCGTTCGATTATACACCGGGTATATTTGATATTCAGTTTAAAACGGAGGGCGCATTTCGGGTACACACTACGCTGGCGAAACAACTCGCGCTATACGTTGTAATATATAGTCCCATGCACATGGCGGCTGATCTGCCACAAAACTACGAGGGCAATCCGGCTTTCAAATTCATAGAAGATGTACCTACCGATTGGGAATATACCCTTTTGCCGGATGCACAGATCGGTAAATATGTAACCACCGTGCGCAAAGACCGAAACAGTAACGACTGGTACCTGGGCAGCATTACCAATGAAGATGCGCGCACGCTCACGATCAAACTTGATTTTCTGCCGAAAGGTAAAAAATACAGAGCGGAAATATACCAGGACGGTAAAGATGCAGATGTTACCACCAATCCCTTGCCGATTGACATTACAACGCAACCGGTAGACGCAGGCACGGTGCTGAAACTGGTACTGGCTAAAGGTGGCGGAACGGCTATTCGCTTTGCTGAAGTTAAATAACCCGAGGAGTATATATATGGAACGGAAGATGATGCACAACACAACTACGGCCATGAAGAGTATAGTAAAGGCCCGCAAAATAGAGTTTGATGGCGAGCATAAGAATGACTCGTTGCTGATCGGGAACTTTGGCGATGTGGAATTTACAGTCAAAGGTATTTTTGATCTTTCCGGTATGATTTACTCCAAGAAGAACGTGGAATTTACCATTATCGGCAGCGGCTCAATCCGTTTTCATGGCGTGTGTAAAAAAATAATTATACACCTGGTAAAAGGCGATTGCACGCTCGACTTCAGCAGACTTACCAGCAAGGAGGTATGTTGCGTTTCATTACGCGACAACTCGCA
>DJFR01000197.1 GCA_002432545.1 Flammeovirgaceae bacterium UBA5867
AGCAATAATGGATTGGCAGTTATCTCAACAGAGGGCAGCGGCAACCTGAATGAATTAGGTGTAGCCGGTGTAATTACTCCATAAGACCTTCCCCGAGTTACCTGACCTGTAGTGCCATTAATTTGGATATTAACACGACCATTGGCAACGTTAAGACGTTCCAATGCCGTTGCCGGATCGTAATATGAAAGTCTGACGATATCAAACCAGTATTCACCTTCAGCCGCCAGCTCTATTCTTCTTTCTTTGAATAATGTAGGTTCATTAACCGAGCTAACTTCTGCAAGGCCTGCCCTTCTTCTTATCTGATTAAAATATCCTAATGCCTGTGCATCGGACGTTGTCATGTTATTACCCAGAACAGCTTCGACATAAACCAGGTATATATCTGCAAGTCTTAATAATATAGTGTGTTCCGGTGAAGAAGTACTGGTCATCAGAGGCAGGTTAAGGTCTTTCTCGTTACCAATAATATGCTTCTTCAAGCCGCTATCACCATTGAATTTAAGACCGGTCTTTTTAACGTTGCCTTCCATGTAACTTATATTCGTATTTAATTCAGGGTACTTGTCGTTCCTGTACATGAAAGTAGCCTTACGCCTCAGCGAGTCAACTTCAATAGAGTCATTGGCAATATCAAGATATTGAAGGTACATATCGTACGTGGCTTCAATACCAAAGAAACCACCATTACCATTTATTTGTAACGCGTTGCTGTAAAGCTGGAGCATATTTCCCTGGTACCAGCCTCCACCATTCTTTGGCCACTGAAGAGCAAACAAGGATTCTGCGTTATCGTTGTTCTCATATTTGAAAACATCGGCATAGTCGGTCATCAATGATAAGCCGCTATTCTCACAAACATTACCTGCATATAGTTTGGCACTATCAAGGAGGTCCTGATTGCGCGTGCCACTCTGATTCAAACCTGCCCATGTTAAATATACTTTAGACAATAAACCCTGGGCTGACCATGTAGTAACTCTCCCTTTATCTCCCGTTACAGGTAAATTTTTTCGCGCAAATGTCAGATCATTAGCAACAAACTGATATACATCATGGGCATGATTTCTATTAACCAACGGTTTATCAAATAGCTTTCTGTTATCTTCAATGATGGGTACATCACCCCATAATCTTGTTAACGCGAAGTAAGCATAGGCACGCATAAACTTTGCCTCTGCGAGTGCAGCATTCTTATCTTCGTCCGCGATGTCCGCTGCCGCTATTTCTTCTATAGCATGGATAATGGTATTGGAATGTGCAATCAAATTGTACATCGTTCTCCATTCCGTTATCAAATTAGTATTATAGCCGTTGAGTGAAAAGGTATTTAGTTCAACTGCGGACGGATTATATCCCAGTATCATGTTACCACCCAATACTTCACCTAATGGCAAATAGCAATCAGAAGTCCATGCACCCCATATAGCACCGCTATACAACGAGGCCGTTGCCTTCTTCAAATCTGCAGTAGTCTTATAAAAATTATCGCTCGTTACTGCTGACAGCGAAGGACGATCTAAAAATGAATCAGAACATGAAGCTAAAAGAACAGACGTAGCAAGCGATATATAGATTATTATAGATTTTGTTTTCATAGATTCTATAATGATAAGTTTAAACCAAATGTGATTATTCTTGGCTGCGGATAATAGCCATCATCAATACCTGCATTTAGCGGGTTCCATGATCCGATTTCAGGATCCATACCCGAATATTTACTTATTATAAACAGGTTGGTGGCGCTTGCATACACCTTTAAAGATTTCAGGTGCATTTTTTGAGTCAGACTATTTGAGATTGTATAGCCTAAAGAAATGTTTTTAAGTCTCACAAATGAACCGTCTTCAATATAACGATCCGATACTCTCTGGTTTCCATTTGTCTGGTCATTCCGCAGTCCGGGGATCTTCGTATCCGGATTGGTTACATATACATTGTTAACATCCGAAGCAGATCCGTTTGGATCAACCAATGCGAGCTTTGCATAATTTTTTATACCTTCAAAATAAGCAGTACTCCCTAGTGGATCTTCATGTGTCTGGCGCGTTACATTATATACTTTGTTTCCAATGTTGGAAGTAAAAAATATAGTCAGATCAAAATTCTTATAGGTAAAAGTGTTATTTAATCCCAGCTGCACTTTTGGAAGTGGAGAGCCAAGGTAGGTCTGATCGGCTTCATCAATAATTCCGTCTCCATTCAAATCCTTGAATTTAAGGTCGCCATACCAAATACTACCGTTCGCATTGGCAAACGGAATCGGTTGATTATTTCTTACCGGTCTTGCATGTGGCAAAATACCTTTAGCTTCATCGCCCAATACATCAGTTGGGGTTGCAAAAACACCTTCAACTATATATCCGTAAAATTCTCCCAATGATCGTCCCGGTACCGTTCTGGAATATGTAGTGTTAATGGAAGCGTCTTCAGCATTTAATGCGGTTATTTTATTTTTGTTGTGCGATACGGTAAGGTCAGTTCTCCAGGTCAAGACTTTACCCCGGAGGTTATCTGAACTTATTCTAAAGTCGAACCCTTTGTTCTCCATAGAACCTATATTTACATAGGGAGCTTTTATTGAACCAGGAGGCCAAGGTTGGGTAGTCGTTCCCGAATACAGTGGTAATGTGATCTGCATCGCAAGATCATTCGTCTTGCGATGGTAAAAATCAACTGAGAAATTTATCCGCCAATTGAGAAAAGCTCCATCGAGACCAATATTATTATAGAAAGTCTGCTCCCATTTCAAATCGGGGTTTCCAAATTCATCATTCACCATCGCTACACCCCCAAGACCTGTTGAGGCCGTAGTAAGCGTACTTGCATATACATAATCTCTACCACCTGCCCGGTTAGTCAAACCAGAACTCAAACGAAGTTTCAATTCATCAACACTGTTTACACTTTCAAAAAACGCTTCGTTATTTATCTTCCATGCCAAGGCTCCGGAATAGGATAATATCCAACGATTTTGTTTAGCGTACATGGAATTGCCATCATAGCGCGCATTGCCAGTGATCAGGTATCGGTCGTTAACGCCAAGATCCAACCGTCCGAAATACGACTCTATTGCGGATTGTCCTTTGCTGCCACCGTTCGTTGCCGTTTCAGGATCACCTCCTCCAATAGTCTGAACTGTGTTTGTAGGAAAATCCATGCGTGTTGCACTTACTTGTCTCGAGTAGTTTAATTGCCACTCATGCCCACCCATGGCAGTCAATTTATACTTCTCTCCAAACGCATGGTTATAGGTGAGGTAGGTACTCATTTCTGAGTGATTAAGATCATTATAGTCAGCAGCACCATCATTCTTTACTTTTACAAGGGTGCCCATTGTATATGTTGGGTTAAAGCGGTCGCGGTTATAAGTGGAAAAATTCCCCCCGATTACATTTTTTAAGAGCAGGCCTTTTGTTATGTTGGCTTCAACATAGCCGTTCGCATAGACTTGCTTCCGGTTGGCTTCATCTTTATTAATTGACGCCAGGGCTAAAGGATTTTCTGTTCGTGGCACCCAACCACGATTATCATTGTTTACGCCACCCCATGAACCGTCAGAGTTCTGTACGGGAACATCAGGGGTCATGCTCAGGGCCCTCCCAATAACTCCCGAAGTTATAGCGTTGACTTTTTCGTCAATATTCACCAACTGAATACTTGTACCTATTTTCAACCACTTGGTGGTTTGATTGTCAAGGTTTAGACGGACAGACGTTCTGTTAAACTTAGATCCGAAAGCAACCCCATCGTTCTGATAGTATGTTCCGGATAAATAGTAACGCGTTTTTTCGTCTCCTCCACTCAAAGAGATTGAATGCTCACTAACACGCGAGGTTCTGAATAGCTCATCCTGCCAATCAGTTCCTTTCCCTAAATACTGAGGATTCTGAAACTCAGGTCTGGTATCAAAATTCCAAGCTGCTCCCCTTGCGTTTAAGAAGGTTGCTTGTTCACTCAAATCCAGAACCGGGAGTCTCTGTATCAGGCGTTGAAACCCTGTATAATACTGATACGAAACTGTTGGAGCGGCCTGCTTTCCTCTTTTGGTAGTGATTAAAATAACGCCATCAGATGCCTGAGCACCATAGATTGCTGTAGCAGCAGCATCCTTTAATACTTCAATAGACTCAATTTCGGATGCATTGAGCCCCGCTAACGGGTTCATACCTCCATCGGTAGAACCTGCAGTACTTACTCTTATACCATCGATTACATACAGTGGATTGCTGCCCCCGAGCGAAGTTATACCGCGAATCTGCACGGAGACACCACCCCCCGGTTGTCCTGAGACTTGCTGCACCACCATACCGGGTACTCTACCTTGCAGTGCCTGCTCAAGGGTGGAGACATTCGTTCTTTTCAACTCATCACCTCTAACAGAAGAGATGGCACCTGTCATATCTTTTCTCTGCACTTCACCGTAACCGATAGAAACCACTATCTCCTTAAGGGTTTGTACATCTTCAGCCAACTTAACATCCACAACGGTTTGCTGTCCTATCAAAATCTCCTGCTGTTTATATCCTATAAAGGAGATAACAATCAGGTCATCGGGCCTGCCGGAGATTTTGAATTCCCCATCGGCATCCGTTACCGTACCAATGGATGTACCTTTAATAATCACACTGGCACCCGGTATAGCAGAACCGGATTCATCTCTCACGGTACCGGTTATTGTTTGCTGTGCCAGGACCTTGAGGCACATGAGCATAATTAGTACAGAGATGCCTAAACGTCTGTAAAGCTTTTTCATCATATAGATTTGGTTTGGTTAGGGTGTTCAACTCTTACGCTGCTGTTCAATCCATCGAAATAAGAAGCCCGCGGGATCGATTCCGGGTGACAACATCTGTAATCGTTTGCAGTAAATTTATGGGCGAGAAGCGCCTGAGGATGGTATTCAATCGTCTTGATCAGACGGGCATGGAGTCTGATCAGGGTACTCTAAAGTCTCGAAAGTGGGTATATCTTTTTTTTGCCAGGGAGTAAGCAAAACCGCTGCCGCGGAATAAAGCTCCGGAGGAAAGCTCACATCTGCGTTTGCACCAGGTTAATAAGCCACGCAACGATGGAAAAAATGAACATATACATAGTCAGTTCGAGCAATAGCAGGATTCTTAATTTCCGTTTCAACGATATATATTTAGTGCTCAAATATAGATAGGTACGTTTTCAGGGAACGTAGCAAATAATCTGAAAACAGGGTAACAAATTCTCCAATACGAAAGTATATCGTTAATTTCTTCGTTTACCACTGGCATACGCTGATGGCAACACATGGTATTGCTCTTTAAAATGACGGGCAAAGTATTTAGGATTATTGAAGCCTACGCGATAGGCAACTTCAGAAACCGACAGCTGGCTCTTCTCAAGAAGCTGTGCTGCATGTTGTAAACGAATCGAACGTATAAGCTCCAACGGAGCTTTGCCGGTAAGCTCCTGCACCTTTCTGAAAAACTGCGCGCGACTCACACCAAGCTCGCGGCTCAGGTCTAACACGGTGAGCTCACTGTTCGCTATATTTTTTTCAATTGCCGCGATAACTCCGCTGATAAACTGTTCATCTAACGAAGTGATCTGTATCTCACTCGCTTTGATTCCGTTTTTCTTTGCCAATAATTTATGCAGATCTTTTCGCAGTGAAATAAGATTACGGATTCTCGACTCCAGTATAGGAAAGCTGAATGGCTTCGGTATATAATCATCGGCACCTACTTCAAATCCTTCCAGTCGTTGTTCTTCACCAGAACGTGCCGTGAGTAAAATTACGGGTATATGACTTACACGCTGATCTGATTTAATTTTCTTGCAAAGCTCCGTGCCATTCATGTCGGGCATCATCACATCGGTAACGATCAAATCCGGATATTGAGAAATAGCTTTCTTCCATCCTTCCTCTCCTGTTTCAGCCTCTATAACATCGTATACTATCTTCAGGTTATCTTTCAGATAAAAGCGAAAATCTTCATTATCTTCTACCAGCAAGATCAACGGCTTGCCTCCTGATTTAACGATAGCATCATTTTCCATTTCACTCCCTGCTACACTATCCACAGGTTCGCTCACTGTTTCATGAACAGCGTTCACAATTTTCTTCAACGGCAGCACCACAATAAAACAACTTCCTTTACCCACTTCACTCTCAACGCGTATCGTACCACCATGTATACGCACAAACTCTTTTGTTATAGCGAGTCCTATACCGCTGCCCTGGTTTACAATGGAGCTTGGCAATTCATTTTGGAAAAAGCGTTCAAAGATCAGTTCATGTTTCTCCGGAGAAATTCCGATGCCTGAATCTTTCACCTCAATTTCGATGACACTATTGTCGGAAGAATCTTTAACATCCACCATTACCGCGATGGATCCATTGCCCATCGTAAATTTGAAAGCATTGGAAAGAAGATTGAACAATATCTTTTCGATTTTATCGTGATCAAATATAGCTTCCAGCGAGGCTGCACTTGATTCAAACGTGAGCCTGATATTTTTCTTCTCCGACAGGTCAGCAAAAGAATATACAGTATCGCGAATGAACTGAATGATGTCTCCCTGCGATGGATGAAAGCGAATATCGTGAACTTCCATTTTTCTGAAGTCAAGCAGCTGGTTCACCAAGTTTAGCAATCGCTTTGTGTTTCGTTGAATGAGATCTATATTTTTTCGCTGATCTGCATCTTTAATTTGCTCGCTGAGTTTCTCCAGCGGAGAAACGATAAGTGAAAGCGGAGTTCTGAATTCATGACTCACGTTGGTAAAGAATTTAGTCTTCATCATATCCAGCTCACGCGATCGCATTGCTTCTTCCTGTTGTTGCCGGATGGCAAACTTCATTCGCTCACCCTGTTGTATAAGTTTGCGCGTTATGTAAAGCGCCACAAATAGCAGGAGCGTATAGATAATATATGCTTTCCCTGATTTCCAGAATGGAGGAAGTACTTTAATGGAAAGGGAAATGCCTTCATCATTCCACTCACCATCATTGTTGGTAGCAAGAACCCGAAATGTATAGTTACCCGCGTTGAGGTTTGTAAACGTTACTCTGCGACTGTTTGCATCTGCCTGCAACCATTCATCATTAAATCCCTCGAGCTTGTATTTATACTTTATCTTAGACGGCTGCATAAAGTTGAGCGCAGCAAACTCTATGGAAAAAACATTGTCGCTTGCTGCCAATATTATAGAAGGACTGGTGGTAATGGAGGACGATAACGAAAAGTGATTGCCATCGTTCCCCGCGGGACGTATACTTTTATTGAACAATTGAAAATCAGTGAACACAAGTCGCGGCATAGTTTTGCTGTTCCCTATATCTTCCGGCTTGAAAATATTGAAGCCGCTGTCTCCGCCAAACACCAGTTCTCCGGTTTTTAACCTGATAGAAGCATTTTCATTAAAGCGTTGACCTTGTAAACCGTCTGCTTCGGAGTAGTGGGTGAAAAGGAGTCGAATGCTATCGCCAGATGCTACAGGAACAGCGCAGGTAAGTCCGTTGGAAGTACCAAGCCATAGCCTCCCCTCCACATCTTCTTCCATGGACATGATTGTGTTATGAGGCAGTCCATCCTTTTCCGTGAAGTTGATAAACCGGTTGGTTCCGCTTTGCCTTACACTAAGCCCTCCTACTGTTCCGATCCACATGTGTCCCTTCGAATCTTCGAGCATGCCCAGAATAACATCGTTAACGAGCGATGCCGGGTTATTCTTCTCCGCTTCGAAATGAACTATATTTCCTGAGTCTTTCATGAGCACGTCAATCCCAAGCGATGTACCGAACCAAAGATTGCCTTTTGTATCTTCCTGAATGGTTGAAGTATAGGTTGAGACAAGAGCTTTTTGCTGTGGATGCGAATAGCGGGTAAACGTTTTGGTCTTCCTGTTAAAGAGGTTAACACCTCCATCCAGGGTACCGATCCAAAGCTGATGCTT
>DJFR01000158.1 GCA_002432545.1 Flammeovirgaceae bacterium UBA5867
GGTATATAATCACATCATTCTTCCACTCGCTAACAAACGCGATAAGGAAACACAGATCATCTGGGGCGTCCGCGATTTTATTAATCGCTTCGGCCGTTTGCCCGAAGGCATGTGGCTTGCCGAGACTGCGGTAGATATAGAGTCGCTGGAGTTGCTTGTCAAGCACGGTATCAAATTTACTGTACTCGCACCGCGGCAAGCCAAAGCTATACGCAAGCTTGGTGAGACAAAATGGAGTGATGTTACAACGGAGAGCCTGGACACGCGCAGACCCTATACCTGTAAATTGCCCTCCGGCAAAAGTATAGCGCTATATTTCTACGATGGACACATTGCGCAAGGTGTTGCTTTTGATGGCTTGCTATACGATGGTAGAAAGTTTGCCGATCGTTTATTGAGTTCGTTTCCGGAAACAAGTGAAGAGGCACAACTTGTGCACATAGCGACCGATGGCGAAACGTATGGCCACCACCACAAACATGGCGACATGGCACTTGCGTTTTGTCTCGACTATATTGAGCGTAATACAGAATCGAATCTTACCAACTACGCAGAGTTCCTGGCGAAATTTCCACCGGTATATGAAGCAATGATACACGAGAACAGCTCGTGGAGTTGTGTGCACGGTGTAGAACGCTGGCGTGAAGACTGCGGTTGTAATTCCGGAGGCAAGCCGAACTGGAACCAGCGCTGGCGTAAACCCTTACGTGAATCATTGGACTGGCTGCGCGATGAGTTGGGCAAGATCTTCGAGCGTGAAGCTTCCAAAGTATTGAAAGATCCTTGGAAAGCACGTGAAGACTATATCAATATTATACTCGAGCGCAGCGATGACAACATTCGTAAATTTCTGAAAGAACATTGCCTGCGTGATGTAGAACAGAACCATGTACTCCGCCTCATGGAAGTACAGCGTCATGCCATGCTGATGTATACCAGCTGCGGATGGTTCTTCGATGAGATCTCCGGTATCGAGACAACACAGATCATGCAGTATGCATGTCGTGCTATACAACTCGTGAGTCAGATCAGCGAAACACACCTTGANNGAAGATTTTTTAAGACGACTCGAAGCTGCTCCCAGCAATGTACCTTCGCTGGAGAACGGTGCGCAGATATACCGCAAGTATGTATTGCCGGCCAAGACAAACCTGCAGCGTGTAGGAATGCACTATGCCGTGGCTTCTATCTTCGAGGAAGATCCGGAATCATTCCCGGTATTTAACTATACCACCCAGAACGAAATTTTTATCAGGAAAGAAGCCGGTGAACAAAAACTGGTAGTGGGCGTAACACGTGTGCGTTCAAACGTAACGCGCTCGCAGAAGAAATTTGCATTTGCTGTTATATACATGGGCCAGCATAACATTATCGGGAATATATCGCTCGATATGGATGCCGATATATTTGCCGCCATGCAGGAGCAGGTAGTAAAAGCATTTGATGAAGGTCGCCTGGGTGATATTATCGGACTGATGCAAAACTACTTTGGTGCTGAGAAATATACCATCTGGCAGTTATTCCAGGATGAAAAACGGAAAGTGTTCAACCTGATCACGCAACAGAGTATGAACGACCTGGAAGAATCACTTCGCAGGATTTACAACCGTGACTATCCATTGGTCAATGCATTGGCCAACAACGATACGCCTATACCCAATGCATATCGCACAACCTTTGAGTATATATTGAATGCCGATCTGGTTCGCTGCTTCCAGACCGACAAGATCAACATCCGCCAGGTGGAGCGCATCATGAACGAACTCGCCAAATGGAAACTGAGCATTGAAGACACCGGTAAAGTTGAGCGGCTGGCAGGGGAGAGTATATTTAAGGAGCTGAAGCGAATACATGCTGAAGGGCAAACCATCAGGCGCATCGAACGCCTTAACAGGTTGTTCCCTTTACTCCGCGACTTCAAGATCAATCCGAACCTCTATAAAACTCAGAACTTGTATTTTGAGATTTCAGTGCAGCANNGAACACAACGGTCACACCGCAGAGTGGATCAAGCAATTCAGTTTGCTGGGCGACAACCTCGGTGTAAAGGTAGAATAGTTGCAGGAGCGGAACGTTATGATTAATTTTTACGTGTGAATGCACGTGACCCGAAATCGTTCCGTAAACGTATAGCGACCATAGCTGGTATACTGCTGGCTGTTCATGTACTGCTTTGTATATACNNTTGCGATAACACCGCGTAAATATATACTGCATGGCAGCGTGCTGGGTTCACTGTATCATCGCGTTTTTCTTATCGGACCTTTTTTTACGGAGGATCGTATCATATCTTCCACGCAGGTATACATGCGGTATAAAGTAAAGGATGGTGCATGGTCTCAACTTTTCAGTTATACCAATCGTGTGCATGGTGACAGTAGCTCTGTGTTGCACCATTATAGCAATTTAAAGCATGATGACTTACTGCGCTACTTCGCGAAAGCGTATCGGCCTCAAAAAACTACTCGCGATAAATCAAATGCGCAGCTTTGTATTTTGAGTCGCTATAGTATAAATGAACTGCTGCCGCAGCAGGCTATAGATTCCATAAACCTGCTGTATATTCATCATACCTTTTTGCGCAATAATACAGTGGGTAACGCTGATACTGTGTGGAATGCAACCTTTAATCCGGATCGTTGTGTTCCCTGATTTNNATTGGTAAAGATCCTGTTTATCTGGCATGCATCGCTTACCCTGGTGTTGTATTATAAATTTACAACACCAGGTTCGCTCATCGGGAAAATTATTTTTCTTCCATCGATGGTGGCGAACGATCATCTGAACCTGGTATATATCTTCTTTGTCGTGACGCTGATTGTTCTGTCGATTTTACCCTGGAACTATATATCCGGAATACTTTTCTTCTGGATTACCTTAAATCTATACCGGCTTAATATTCCGCTGATGAATGGCTCGGATAACGTTCAGCTCGCAATGGCGGGTTGTATGGTGCTTATGACGATGCGACCACGCGCCAGGCAGTCTATACAATCAGATGTACAGGCGATAAGTTTCAATACTGTCATTATTATAGCTCAGCTGATTGTTGTGTGTATATACTTTATTTCCGGCTGGGATAAACTTCTAACCGAGTCGTGGCGAACCGGGGAAGCTTTTGTTATGATTGCCGAACGCGAGCAGCGTGCTGGAGTATGGGGAAGTGGTATATGGGATAGCAGTTTCGTCAGAGCATTTTTTTCATGGATAACAATCGTCTTTGAACTGGCTTTTGTCTCACTCATCTGGTTCCGGAAATTCCGTTTGCCTCTACTGGTGATCGGAGTGATGTTTCATTTTGTTATTGCTTTTACACTCACGCTATACGACTTCTCCCTGGTGATGATCGCATCATACTTTATATTTCTCACAGACGAGGATTATGGTAAGTTTTACAAGAGAAGTTTGTATTAGGTTACATATTGCCTTCAAAGCGGAGGTAATTGCAGTCAGATATATATGCTGATCCGGGAGAGATTCTGTCGATTTTGTCGTTATGTGTTGATTTCTTCTGTGAAATCTGGTAATCCTGCTTCATCAGTACTTTGGGAAAGTAATTTTGCTTCCCTGTAAAGGGTGGTAAAGTACATGTAATACAGGGATAAATATTCATGTGATAATTTCAAATATAGCAATCCATGTAGAATGCTTCTTCTGTAATGTTTGTACAGAAAATCAATATTTCAGCCTTTGTCGGTCTACCTGCATATACAATAACAGAGCATTGTTAGAAATACTCGTTCTGTTGCGGGTAAATGAATTCTATTTTCGCCATAGTGTTCGCGTTCAGAAATCTTACGCCCTATAGTAAAGCAAGTTGTTTAATTATATCATACGCAGTCTGCATAGGGTATATATCATTTGTTCTGTTAAGTATAAATACGGATACCCTTGTGGGNNACATTATTGGATAAGAATAATTTCCTTTGCATAGGAGAAATGTAGACGGTTGAAATGTAGACGGTTGAAATGTACCGGTATATAGTAAAGCAGTAGCTGTAGAATTTTATCGTGATATAAATAATTTAGGGTAAAAACGTATGATACCACGGACAGAGAAAATATTCGGTGTAATTCTGGTGCTTTTATTATTGATACCGTTGACAGCGTCTTCGCAGGATGAAAAGTTTCAGGCAATTTTTCTTTACAAGTTTATTGATAATGTTAACTGGCCTGATTCGAAAAGAGATCTTCGGGTAGGTATACTGGGAAGTTCGGATTTACTTGAAGAATTTAATAAAGTTTTGAAAGCCCGATCAGCGAACAACCTTATCGCGCAGAAGATCACCGTTTCAGAAGTAACAACCTGCGATGTGATTTTTATACCTCAAACTCATAACTCAGTTTTTCATAAAGTTATCGAGAATGTAAAATCAAAAAGTATACTGGTTATAACAGAAGATTCGGATTTTGTGAAGAAGGGTGCCGGTATAAGTTTCTTACACGAAGAAGATAAGCTGGGGTTCATTGTAAACAAGCACGCGTTGGATGCAAAGGGATTGCGCGTTTCGACCTTGTTACTTACTCTAGGTAAAGAAATGTGATTGCATAATTATCTGTTACCAAACCTATATAATATGAAACAACTCTACATTGTTTTNNCACTCTTCTCTGTTAGCGCAGGAGCGTGTTGAGAAAGACGAAGTCTCTGATCAGGAGCTGTATGACATGTCGCTGGAAGAATTACTGCACGTCAAAGTAACTACGGCCTCAAAGTCGGAAGAGAGAGTACACGATGCGCCTGCTGTAGTATCTGTCGTAACAGCCCGGGAAATTGAATCGTATGGTGCAGCCAATCTTGCTGAAGTGCTTGATCGGGTAGCGGGACTATATATGACAGGTTCTTTTTTGCTGACAAACAATATGCCGGTAGTACGCGGAGAAACCAATGCACACTGGTCAACCAAAGTCTTGGTGTTGATTAACGGACGGCCGTATCGTGACAGTTATCTTGGCGGGAACCAGGTTGAAATTTTTAATGCGTATCCTCTCGATATAGTGGAACGGCTGGAAGTTGTTCGTGGTCCCGGGGCCGTGCTATATGGAACCAATGC
>DJFR01000259.1:0-6680 GCA_002432545.1 Flammeovirgaceae bacterium UBA5867
CCCAGTAAACCGGCATCGAGCAACGACCACTCCGGCTTGATGGTAATGTTGGTTTTGGTATAACGCTTTTCAGCCGGTAACTGGCGATCGCCAACCAGCCGGTTCCGCCAGGAGTTTGTTACTTCAACTTGCAACTGGTTTGCTTTAGCGCGCAACGGTCTCGTAATCTCGATGCGGAACGGAGGCGTCCAGAGAATGCCGAGGTCTTCGTTGTTCAACCTGACACGCGCTATACCTACATCTTGTACATTGGTAAGTTCGAGGAAATAGCGAACGTTTTCTTTATAGGAAGAAAAGTCAAATGACGTAGTATAGATTGCCTTGCCCGAGTAATTGGCAACACCAGGCTCTTTGCGCGTTGTCCAACTCGCCAGTGTATCGAAGGTAACATAAGCCGGTACATCCATCCGCAGGTTGTCAAACTTTACCTGCCATGGCCCTTTAACCGTAACGGCAGTCTGATAGTGCCAGGCATTATCGCTGACAACTCCTTTTACGGTAGAAGGTATATCTTCACGGAAAACAACAAACACCGAACCGTACGGATCGAATTGTATCGGGATAATTGTTCGGTCATCTTCCTGCTGAAAAGCTTTTACTGTTTTTACTTCTCCGGTTACGGCATTCCAGAACTCCGGTTGTTTTCCGCTGACACGAAACGAAAATGTTGCCGATGTCTCATGCTCATTCTGACTGCTGACAAAGTATATATCATTTCCCTGTACGGTACGGTGTATATAGTCGAATGCACTGTTTGCGGGATTCTCTGTTATTTCAAAATCAGGCTGTATACGAATGCTGGCGAGTACATCACGCGCGGGTCTTCCCCATACTACCTTTCCTTTACCAACTTTATGTTCTCCGGCAGTAGCGATACCGGTGCCCCACAGTTCTCCCGTCAGACGCCTGAATTCCTCCATACTCTTTTGCCGGTTGGAGAGACTTATCATGTCTTCCGGTTTCGGCCCTGCTACTATAGCACCGTTTGTTACCAGTGTTTTGATTTTTCGCAGGGCAGCAAGCGACAGTACTTTGTTTGCCGGTAAAACCAGTAGCCTGTACGTTACTCCGTGTGGCAGCGTGAGTTTACCATCTTGTACGGTAAGTGCGAGCAAGCGATCTTCATTGATGAGATCGTAATCATACCCCGGAAGTATATGGGCCGGATCATCTTCTTTGAGATGCCCTATATTTGGAACGTGATCACCATAATAATACAGTACATCCGTAACGGTATTGCCAGGTTGCTGCATAATATACTGGCATCGCTTCAGGTAATCGAAAAATCCGTTAGCATGTTCCCACCAGGTAATGTTCGGGTTTATGTGTGTGCCGGCAAAATACTCTTGTCCGGGTAAACCCATTTCCTTTGGAGAGCAGGTAAAGGTATGCAGCAATACAAGGTTAAGTCCGGAGCATACTTCATGATCGAAGGCAGGCTTCATGGTTGCCCAGGGTATATCATTCCAATGGCGACCAATGGTAGTGAATGATTCGGCAGCAACCAGTCTTTTGTTATAGATGTGCGCTGCGCTTGATGCCTGCTTTACAAAGAAACGTTCTTCGATCTTCGAGCGGTGAGGCGATGGCGACCAGAACTCACTCAACATAATATCATTGTATCCATAGTTCTTCAATGCATCCAGCGGTCCTGCATGCGGCCCGGCTGATTCAGGTTGAATACCCATGTTATGTTTGGCCGCATGTTCTGCAAAGACGCGATAGTGATGATCGGCAATGCAACCACCAATCGTTTTGCGAAAGTCAGCGAGGAAGGCATTACTCGTTTGGCGGTTATGTATAATTTTACCGGCCACCACCGGCAGGTAAGTATATATATCATACCCTCTGCGTTTTCTGAATTCAGTCGCGAAGTTGTCAGACCAGTTTATNNCCGCCACATTCCCAGCTATCAGTTTGCAAATGTGTGAGTGTTGTGCCTGCAAGCGGACCGATCTCTTTCAGCAATGGTTCTACATGCGTACTCCAATAGCGGTTAAAGTAGCGTTCGTTCATATAGTCAATTACACGACCCTGCCATTTGCCACTTGACGTTGATACTTCTGCACCACTCGTGGTATAGCCAAAGCGCATAATCGTCCAGTTGCCAGCCGGTATATGCCAGCGTAGTTTGCCGGAAGCATCGAGTTTGTTTTGCAGCACAATGATATCTTTTATAGCAGCATCTTCTTCGTTGGGAGAAGCCGGAACATCTTCAAGTAACTTTTCGGTATCATACCCCGAGCGACTTCCTTCCCTGAAGGCTGCCTTCACCGCAAGGTCTTTTATAGGAAGTCTTGTAGCCGGTATATTTCGTTTCGGGAAAGCTACTACCACTATATCTTTATAGAAATTGTCTTTTGCGGGCGGCATGGGCAATGTCTGGTAGCGTTTCAACGGCCCGGCTACTGTAACTTCACTCCAGGTAATATGTTTTGTAGCTTCGGCTGGCGTCACATCAGGGCCTCCGAGATTCCAACCACTCTGTATGCTTAGGCTTAGTACAAGTCCGAGACGATTCGCTTCGGTTACAGCATGCACGAACAGTTCACGCCAGGCTGGTGTGCCGAACATCGGACCTTCCGGTACATTACCGTTGCCTTGTTGATTCTGTCCGCCTGCATCAACGATACACGCACCACTAAATCCTTTCGACTTCATTTCTTCGAGATCGCGTGTGATGGCTTCTTTCGTTACGTTGCCATTAAGCCACCACCACCAGCAACGGATGCCATACTGCTGAGGAGGCTGACGAAAGTTTTGGGGCGAAAGTGTTGTGTCGGCCAAAATCGTATTTTGAAAACGCAGGGCTGGTGGATTGATAAAAATAAATCCTGTCAACACCATTGCAGAGACCGCGAATAGTGCGGTTATCATAATTACACGAAACTTCATATCAGGTAAAAGATACTAAGGTTAAACACAGAAGCGAAATGTATACTCGTCATTTTTTTCAGAAGGTGCTTCCATATATACTCCAGTTATACAAAAAAAGTAACTCTTGCTTTTGAAGTGGGATAAAGTGAACGAATATCCGGCCGAATTACTGCTTTTTTGTGTACTATCCGTCCGGCAGTAACCGGCATCGCAAAAATGCTACTGCATGTCGATAGGTAACTAATTATATAGGAGGACTCCCAATTTAATGCAGAAGGATTAACTTTAGCCCGAGACCAACATTTTATCTATGGCGATTGAAGAGACCACAAGAGCCAGAACAAAAACACGGACTGCTATAGACCGTGATGTTCTTTTGAAAGCTTATTCACGGATGTGTACAGCCAAACGCATGGCTGATCTATACGATGAGAATCGCGACATCTGCAGCAAGTATGTACACAGCACGTCCCGCGGACATGAAGCCATTCAACTGGCAGCAGGCTTGCAACTGAAGCCGATCGATTATGCTTCGCTATATTATCGCGATGAATCGATGTTACTCGGCATGGGTATAGAACCGTATGAACTCATGCTGCAGCTCATGGCGAAACGTGACGATCCTTTTTCCGGTGGACGCACATATTACGGCCATCCTTCGCTGAGACGTGAAGGTTTTCCTACAATTCCGCATCAAAGTTCTGCTACAGGCATGCAAGCTATACCGGCTACCGGCATGGCGCATGGTATAGCATACCTGGAGTCTCAATCCTTATTGAAAGGTGATGAGCATCCGGTTGCGCTATGTTCACTAGGCGATGGCTCGGTTACGGAAGGAGAAGTTGCTGAAGCTTTTCAGATGGCAGTACTAAAGCGATTACCCATTATATACCTGGTGCAGGATAATGACTGGGGTATATCTGCTTCCGGAAATGAAATGCGCGCGATGGATGCATACGAATATGCCGCAGGCTTTAAAGGACTGGAGCGTATGCGTGTTGACGGTGCTGACTTTGTCGATTCATACCTCGGCATGCAAAAGGCTATAGATTATGTGCGCAAGCGTCTGGGACCTATACTCGTACATGCACGTTGTCCGCTGTTAGGACATCATACTTCAGGTGTAAGGAGGGAATGGTATAGGGGAGAAGATCTTGAATTGCACCGGCAAAGCGATCCGCTTGATAAACTCAAAAAATATTTACTGGAAGAAGGCGAAACAACGGAGAGCCTGTACGCAATAGAACGGCAGGCGGCCGAACGTGTTGCTGTTGATTATCAACGGGCGGTACAGGCCGCTGATCCGGATATAAATGATTTTGATTCGCACGAGTTTGCGCCATCACCCGTCATAAGTGAAACAGGAACCCGCACTCCGAAAGGTGGCGAGAAAGTAGTGATGGTAGATGCCGCGTTGCATGCTGTAGATGAGATACTGAAGAAACATCCTGAAGCGCTGTTCTACGGACAAGATGTAGGCAGGCGATTAGGCGGTGTATTTCGTGAGGCCGCTACACTGGCACAAAAGTATGGTGATGCACGCGTGTTTAATACGCCTATACAGGAAGCCTATATTGTAGGATCAACCGCGGGTATGTCAGCCGTAGGAGCGAAGCCTATTGTTGAGATACAGTTTGCAGACTATATATGGCCGGGTATTAATCAGCTTGTGGAAGAACTGTCCAAGAGCTGTTACTTATCGAAGGGTAAATTTCCGGTGCAGGCATTGATTCGTGTACCGATTGGTGCATATGGTGGAGGAGGTCCGTATCACTCCGGTAGTGTAGAGTCTGCGTTGTTAACCATTCGCGGTATAAAGATAGTATATCCGTCCAACGCTGCGGATATGAAAGGTTTGCTGAAGGCAGCGTTCTATGATCCGAATCCCGTTGTGTTGTTAGAGCATAAAGGTTTATACTGGTCGAAAGTACCGGGTACAGGCGATGCCAAAACGATCGAGCCGGATGAAGACTATATTATACCGTTGGGTAAAGCTGCTGTTGTACAAGAAGCCTTGCAAGAGAAGACTGAGCGCGGTGAGTCGTGTGTAGTTATAACCTACGGCATGGGTATATATTGGGCGAAAGAAGCTTCGAAGTCTTTTGCAGAACAAGTGGAAATCATCGATCTGCGCACACTGAATCCTATAGATTGGGATACTATATCTTCCTCGGTAAAGAAACACGGAAGAGCTTTTGTATTAACCGAGGAGCCACTGCTCAACTCATTTGCAGAATCTATAGCCGGAAGAATTTCCAAAGAATACTTCCGATACCTCGATGCTCCTGTATGGACATTAGGTGCAGCAAATTTACCGGCCGTACCACTCAATGTAGATCTTGAGAAGATGATGTTGCCAAGCGCAGAGAAAGTACGAAGTGCGCTGGAGGAACTGATTTCGTTTTAGCTCCGAGCTGTGAGATTTTTTTAGCGCTGCTGGCTTCAAGTTGCGGCTACTGGAATGGGAAATGCAATTGCTAGCTGTGAGCTTCGAGCTGCGAGATATTTTTTAGGGGCTGCTGGTTGCAAGTTTGCTGACTACAGGAAAATAGAGTTGTGCGCTACGAGCTTTGAGCTGGAAAGGATATATATAGCCTTGGGGCAATGCATGTATTGCTATATATACTTGCCTACCTTAAGAAGAGACGACCTGTAACCAGCAGCCAGAGGCCAGTAGCCATCTAAAACGGGAACCCTATACCTACGTTATATATTACAGGTTCACGATAGTTGGTGTAGGTGGTGGTTTCTCCGTTTGTGACTTTGGTGGCGTAGGGTTTAAAGAAACGAACTTTATCCAATACGAAGCGATCGCCTTCATCACGTGCGGGATCATATACTTTCATGCCCACATCGAAGCGGAGAATGAGGAATGTAAAGTCGAAACGCAAACCAAAACCTGTACCCAGTGCGATCTCTTTATAGAACTGGTTTATTCTGAATTGTGAATTACCATTGTCAACTTCCACATTGTTCACCGTACGCTTGCGTTGCTGGAATGTCCACGTGTTACCGGCATCTACGAATAGTGCACCGCTTACAAATCCGAAAAGTTTCTGACGTACTTCAATGCTGGCTTCCAGTAATATCTCTGCCGGCTGTTCAATGTTATAGTCGAATAAACCATCCTTTACCGGGTCTGCATTCGACTCCGGATCTTCTGATGTACGGGGCTTGAATGAACCCGGTCCTAGTCTTCGCGGACGCCACGCACGTATACTGTTACTACCGCCTGCGAAGAAGAATTTCTCGTACGGCAAACTTTCATTCTTTGAATACGAATATGCAACACCGGAGTTAAATCTATAGGCAACCGTGGTATTTTTGCTGAGTACATTTATTCTTCGTAAATCGAGACTAAAGCGCAGATATTTGAAATACTCAAGACCGTGTCTCGTGACAATCGAAGTGTCTAACAGATTCCATATGGTACCACCACTTTCAAGTTGGGCGCGTATAAAACCGGAGCTCTTTTCCTGGTTGCCATAGTTTCTATAATTCCAGGTAACACCAAAGATAATACTGTTAACAAACGAAGGTCGGAATGAATTGAGTAGACTAAAGTTACCAAGCCGCGCCTGTTCTCTTAGCAGTTCCTTGAAATCCGCGGAGAGGTGTGCCGTATCTATCACGCTCAGGTTTATAGGCGTGAGTTGATATAGCCTGTTCTTGTTATTCTGCCATGAATAGGTACCGTTAGCAGATATAGCAGTTCTTCTATACTCCGGTCGATCGGTATAGGCGTATCCCACGGTAAATTTAGTCTTCGGGTTATACGCAGCATGACGGAAGCGTACGCGATC
>DJFR01000259.1:6685-8591 GCA_002432545.1 Flammeovirgaceae bacterium UBA5867
TGATCTTCGGTAGCAGAAGCAACACCTTCAAAGCCAAATCGTCCGCTGATGTCGAATGTCTCCATGCCGTTGAATACATTTCGCTTCTTGAACGTCATGTTGTAAAAAGGACCGGGATATCCCTGTGTTACATTTACTCCAGCTTCGTTACTCCATTCGTATCGCGGCAACGGACTGGTAAATATATTCGCGGTAAATTTGCCGTTGGTGGTGTCGTAGTTGATGTTTACAAATTTGAATGCATCTACCAGAGCAAGTTGTCGTTGCGTATTAAGTGTCTTGGACCGATTATATAATTCACCCCGCTTGATGAAAACACGTTGAGAGAGTATCTTCAGGTTGTAGTCATCGCTGTAGTAACTGTACTGTATATCCCGGTAGGTACGGCCGGTACGTTCTTTTCCCGGTTTATTTATACCTATATCGGTTGTGAAACGTACTTCATCTACGGTAAACTTTTTGTGATAGCCACGCTTGGCGGGATCGTTTATAATAATCATCACGGCTACCTTACGATCCGGATGTTTATACGATGTGTCCGTAGCATACTCTATATATTGCCTGCTGAAATCATAAAAGCCATAGTCTTTCAACATGAGATCGAGACGCTCGCGCTCTTTGGTAAAGTTATCCTCATCGTAACGTTCACCTTTTTTCAGCAGCGAACTTTGTGTGTTGCGCTGTACAACATTGTTAACGGCTGTATCGGCAATCTGATAAAAAATAGAATCAAGGAAATACGCCTGCCCTGGTACAACGGTATAGGTAACTTTAACACGCTTCGGGTATATCTTCATCGTATCGACCTTTGCGTGTACCTTGTTCGTGAAATATCCTTTTGAAAAGAGATACCCGTGGAAACGTTCAAGGGTAACGCGCACGAGACTGCTGTCGAACACGGCAATCGGTTCACCCCATTGCATCACGGTATTACCATTCTCGATCTTGTTGGCGAGCTTTTCGCTCTTCTGTTGCTTCCGGAACTGCAGGTTGTTGATACGCTTTTCTTTTTTGGTGGCCGCTATCTTGGCATCGAACTTCTTTTCGAAGCGCTCCTTCTTCTTGATCATTTTCTCCTGATCATAGAACCGGTATCCGAAATAGTATATGCTTACCAGCGGTGCCAGCGGACGAATGATAAACTTACGGTTAGGACGCTGCGCATGCAGACCCTGCAATGCGCTGGCATCGATATGCCGCGGGGCATCAATTCTTTGGCGATACAATAGTTTTTCATTTTCTTTCAGGTGCTTTATACCCAGACAGCCCGAGAGGAGGAATGGGAGCAGAGCAGCAGTAAGAAAATATTTATAGTTCAGGGTCCTCAAGCGATACGAATGCTATCCAAAGCAAAAATCAAGTTTATCAAATCTTTGCAAGTAAAGAAATACCGGAAACAGGAACAATGTTTTGTGGTGCAAGGAGCAAAGAGTGTGCAGGAATTGCTCACTTCTGACTTTGAAGTGACTTTGGTGCTGGGTACAACGGACTTTTTCAGGCAGCTTAACCGACCCGTACAAGCCGATACGCTGGAGGTAACGGAGAAAGAACTCACAGACCTCAGTGAATTCCAGACGAATGACTCGGCCCTGGCCGTAGCCCGACTCAAACCAAACGATCCGATACAGATGCCTCCAGATACGTTTGGTATCGTGCTGGATGATATACGCGACCCCGGCAACCTCGGCACGATCATCCGCACCGCCGATGCCNNCAACCTCGGCACGATCATCCGCACAGCCGACTGGTTTGGTATAAACCATATCATTGCCTCGGAGGAAACGGCAGATTTCTATAATCCGAAAGTGATCAGTGCTACCATGGGGTCGTTTGCCCGCGTGGAGATATACTATACCGACCTGCAGCAATATCTTTCCAAAACATCGCTTCCGGTTTTTGGGGCATA
>DJFR01000259.1:8623-8766 GCA_002432545.1 Flammeovirgaceae bacterium UBA5867
GGACTTGTTCTTATCGGCAATGAGTCGCGGGGTATATCCGGAGAGTTGGAAAAGTTTGTCACGGATAAGATTACGATACCACGGTATGGCCAGGCGGAGTCGTTGAATGCTGCGATTGCTACTGCGGTGATTTGTGATAATTT
>DJFR01000259.1:8798-9154 GCA_002432545.1 Flammeovirgaceae bacterium UBA5867
AAGAAGTAAGAAGTAAGAAGTAATATACTTCCAGATATAAATAAAAAGCCTGAGCTGTTATAGCCCAGGCTTTTTGATTTTTTATGTTATACCAATTCTTAATGCTTACTTCTGGCTCCTTACTTCTGATTAAGCCAATTCGCGTAAGTCAACCGGAACCACGCGCGATACACCTTTCTCCACCATCGTTATACCATAGATAACATCAGTTGCTGTCATGGTGCGTTTGTTGTGCGTAACGATTACGAACTGTGAATCTTTACTGAACGTACGGATGATGTTGTTGAACTTGTCGATGTTCGCGTCATCCAACGGAGCGTCAACCTCATCAAAGATACAGAACGGTGCCGGCTTCA
>DJFR01000259.1:9161-10997 GCA_002432545.1 Flammeovirgaceae bacterium UBA5867
CGGGCGTTTACCTTTTGGTTTCGCGATGATGTCTATATCAGATTCCAGCGGATTGTTCGGATCTACCAGGCGCAGGTCGCACTGATCGTCTTCTGTAAACAGTGAGCGGAATACACGGATGAAGTGTTCCTTGATTTTATTGAACGCCTCCATAAATGTAGCGCTTGCTACACCTTCAATCTCGCTGATGGTACTGAAGAGAGACTCTTTTGCTTTGAGCAGATCGTCTTTTTGTTTTAAGATAAAGTCATTACGCTCTTTGATCTCCGTATAGGCTTCCATCGCCATCGGGTTGATCGGTCCCATGTTATCGAGACGGTCGCGTATCTTCTGTACTTCTGCACGTATCTTGTCTTCATCCAGCGTAGCCAGGTCGTTGTTTTCTTCTTCGGTGCCCTGGTTAATTACAGAATCAAGATCAATATTGAATTCTACCGAGAGACGTTCCTTCACCGAATTCAACTGCATCTTGCTTTCGTTCAACTGACCTTGCATGTCCATCAACAACGTGTCGATGTTCTGGCGCTGGTGTTGAATTTCGCGCAGAGCTTTTTCGATCTGATCGATGAAGCCGCGACTTTCGTAATAATCTTTCTCCGCTTCTCCCAGACCTTTCTCCATCGCCTCTTTCTCTTCGTACATGCCGAGGAGTTCGTCATCATTGCTTTGTGTATTTTCAATGATGCGTTTTACCTCTTCTTCATTCTTGCGAAGTTCTTCAGCATTTACTTCCAGGCGTTGCGCACTTTGATCCATGGATTCCTGCTTGAAGCGGATTTCCTGATCTATACTCTTCACGCGGTTGTCTTGCTGGTGGAAGAATATATTCTGCTCGTTAAATGCAGCAGATTTTTGTGTGAGCAATTCGTTGTTGGAAGTGAGGTCTTGCGCGATAATGCTTAACCGGTCTTCCTGTGCTTCCAGATCGTGTGCTGCCTGTTGCGCTTTAGGCTTCAGGTCATCCAGTTCTTTCAGCAGGGTATCAATCTTCTCGAGTATATCTTCTCTGCGCAGGTCTGCACTGTTGAGCATTTGTGAGAACTGCTCGCGCTTGGTGCGCACCGAAATATATTCTTCGTTTACCTGGCGAATGGTATTCTGAACTTCTTCGACCTGCTGGCGCAGTTTGTTGTTACGAAGCTTTTCAAGGTCAGCTTGTTTTTCAAGTAAGCTTCTGCGGATGTCGTCAAGCTTGGAGGTGAGTTCTTTGATCTCCTTCTCCAACTTCTCCATGTTCTTCGCGCGACCGATCTTCTTTCCTTCGAACAATCCTACAGAACCACCGGATACACTAAACTTGCGCTTGGTAAGTTTACCGTTCTTGGTGATGAATGTATTTTCATCGCTTGATGGAAGATTCTTGATGTCGCCTTCATATATATATACCTTATCGAGTATATACGCCATCAGCTTTCTATACTTCTGATCGTACTCGATGATTTCCGTTGCCGGGAAAGCGTTGTCGTATATACGACCTGGTGTCGATTCGAATTTCTCGAATGAATCCAGTATAAAGAAGTGTGCTTTACCTTTGGCAGCATCACTCAGGATGTTGATTGCCTCGTATGCTTCTGACTCGTGTTGTACGATGTAGTAGTTGAGGTATTGCTCGAGGTAATTTTCGATGGCAACACGATACTCTTCGGATGTTGTCAGTATATCGGAGAGGAGCGGAGCATTTTTACCTACTTTCTTCTTGAGGAACTTGATTGCTTCCGGGAAGCCTTCAAGATTTTCTACAAGGGATTTGGTAAGGTTATACTCATTCTGACGTGCATCGAGCTTACGACCGGTTACGTTCATTTCTTCGCGTATCATGTCGATGGTCTTCTCCAT
>DJFR01000259.1:11039-16605 GCA_002432545.1 Flammeovirgaceae bacterium UBA5867
CTTGCACTTTGCTGCGATGAATCGGATGCAGTTTTTTCTAACTCTTGTTTGAAAGATGATACCTGTATCTCGCGGATCTCTACGTCTTTGTTGATCTGGAAGCTTTCTTCCTGCTTCTCGCGCTGCACTCTGCGCAATGAATCAGACTGCGTTTGCAACTCTGTGGTTATACGCTTCTGATCTTCGTATTCTGCTTTAAGGTGTTCGAGTTTTTGTGTGATCTCGGCAAGTATACTTTCAGCGGATGCTTTTTCTCCTTCGAGACTTTGTATACTGAAACGTGCACGCTCATTACTCTTGCGATCTTGTTCAATCTGATCGCGTAAGCCTGAAGCACGATCGTTCAAATATTTGAGACGCTCGTTCTTAATCTGCTTCTCGCTTTCGTACTGACGGATCTTTGCTACAAATTCATTGATAGCTTTCTGGCGTGAGCTCAGTGTTTTCTCTTTGAGAACGAGTTCAGCTTTTGCTTTTTCAATAGCAGCTTCTTTCTCTGCTATATCTGCCGCGAGTGCTATTTTACGATCGCTCTCTTCCTGTACACGCTGGTTGATGTCGTTGAACTTGTCTTTCTGCTTGTTAACAACAACCTTGGCGAGTGTTATACTTTTATTCTTATACTCTTCCTTGATCTTGTAGTAATTCTCGGTCTGCTTCGCTTGCTTCTCGAGTGACTTCATGTTCTTCTCGATCTCGAAGAGTAAATCTTCTACGCGCTCTAAATCTGCATCGGTATCTTCGAGTTTCTTGAGCGTTTCTTTTTTACGCTTTTTGAATTTAGATATACCGGCAGCTTCTTCGAACNNTTCAGCAGATCGTCCACCATACCCAACGCGATGATCGCGTAGGTATTTGATGCAACCCCTGTGTCCAAAAACAAGTTGGTAATATCTTTCAGGCGGCATGATACACCGTTGAGTAAATATTCACTTTCACCCGTACGATATAGTCTACGCGTAATGGTGATCTGCGAATATTCTGTAGGAAGTATATTCTTGGTGTTGTTGATGGTAAGCGATACCTCGGCCATCTGCTGCGCGCTTCGTCCGCTCGTTCCGTTGAAGATAACGTTCTCCATTTTCTCGGAACGCAGGGCACTTGTTTTCTGCTCGCCCAATACCCAGCGGATGGAATCCACCACGTTGGACTTTCCGCACCCGTTCGGCCCGACAATACCGGTGATACCTTCATCGAAGTTGATCACCACCTTGTCGGCAAAACTCTTGAAGCCTTTGATCTCCAGTTTCGCTAATTGCATGCTCTCTCCTTTGTGTTAGAGGTTGTTGTACTTATTCTGACTCAGACCAAAAAACTATATTTCAGGTCTGCTGTGTGCTGTCCCGTGTGTGCGCGTAAAATACTTGCCCGCCTGGGTTTCAGTTTGTTAGACTACGAAATAGTTTGTAGAGGTTTACCTACTGCTATTACCTGTTTACTTACCGGAGCCAATGGGGGAAGTCGGCAAAGATAAGCTTCTGCAGCTGGCAATTCAAAATAAAAAATGTGGAGCATGTAAGGGGTTGAGGGTGAGGGGGTAGTGGATTTTTCGGCAACATTTAATAAATCAGATTTTTAATAATTGGCACTTGTCATTCCAACATTGGTGAGCAATACTGATTCTTTTCCAACACCTTAAATTTACTCTCCTGTCGATAAGTGGACGCGAGGAAATCGTGTTTCTTTTTAGTGCATATCTTTATCTAATTATCTTTTGATGTTGTGGGAGTAATTGAATTGGAGTTCAGAAGTCCCTAACTCAAATAAGATTTAGTATATATATACTCCGTTTTTTAAAATTGGTACTATTAGTCTCATTTCAGGAATTTGGTTGAGGCCATGTTCGTAGCCTATATATAGTTTAAAAAATATTTCTTTCTTTTTTTTATGAATCTATATCCCGCTCCCTGGAACGCAGTTACGTACCGGTGAGACAAGGAGTTAACAATATATACTTCTTCCATAGATTACGGTAGTGTCAATACTTACAACGTATGCGGTATACGGAATTTTGACTGAAGAACTGTAAGGTTTTCCTGACGATTTGTTTTTTAGCGTTGCAGGTAAAAAAGGAAGTATATATCTTTCGGGCAGATTGCACTTATATTCTTTGAGTAACGAGTTGGAAGCGATTAAGCGTTAACCGAATTGTGTTGCCTCATGTGAGTAAGGGCTTTTATAAATAATATTCCTAGCCACTTGTCTTTGTATGAAAAGTTTACTCTGTAATTCTTTGTGTTCTCTCATTTATAGATTAGGGCTGGACCTTCCTTTGAAGCGGAGTAAACTGCAGAAGTAGAATGAAACTCAAAGTCTTCAACTACAATTGATAATGAAGATTCAATGCGTATATGATAAACTTTAGATCGATATAACTAAATAATGATGTAATATGAAGTTAAGAGAAAAAATGTTGTTTGTTTTGTTTAGTGTTGCCGTAACTAATGCAAACGCTCAGACAAAAACCGAACTCCGCTGGGTTGGAGGAACGCCCTATATTGCCCTATATAACGATGCCTCAATAGATTATGATGCCAGAATAATTTTAAATAGTGACGATGCCCTTGTCGTAGATGGGGCAAAAGTTGGGATCGGAGAAAGCAATCCAACTTCCCGTCTTACTATTAACGGTTTAGAAGGTAGTACGTCAAGCCTTTTAATTCGAAATAGTTCGTACACAAGCACTCAGTCGACAGGAACAGCAGCACTTCAATTTGCATTTGCCGATCATGTTGGGCCTAAACTTGAGGCTTACAAGATAACTAGTAATGCAACCGGGTTGAAGTTTTACACGGAAAATGGACTTAATGTTTCCAAATTGGCACTCACCATTCATCCATATCAATTACTGTCGGAGGCCGAATTATTTAGTCTTCAGAAAACAGGATCGAACGCAGGACTACAAGTTCATTCCGGAAGTAATAATTCAAGCTTGCAATTTATTCGATACGGCGTGAAGCATGCAGGTCTAGTATTCGATGGTAGCACTATTATATTTAAAGGCATGTCCGGGGGAGAAGATTTCAATCCAGACCTAACTTTAAATAATTCGGAAACAGTAAATGCAGCATTTCTCGGAAATGTTGGAATTGGAACTCGTGATACAAAAGGATATCGTTTTGCGGTTGCCGGCAGTGCTATTGCTGAAGAAGTAGTGGTGAAATTGCAAGCAAATTGGCCTGATTATGTTTTTGAAGCAGGATATAAGCTGCCGTCTTTGCTCGAACTTCAATTATATATAGCACAAAATAAACATTTGCCTGGTATACCGTCTGCGAATGAAGTAAATGAATCTGGAATTGCGCTGGGAGAAATGAATGTAAAGTTGCTTAAGAAAATTGAAGAATTAACGCTATATCTCATTGAACTTAAAAAAGAGAATATTATCCAAGAGCAAGCTATAAGTAAGCAGCAGGAATTACTTTTAATATTGCAGAAACAATTGGATGCAAAGAAGCATGAGTAAATAGCTGATGTATAGGTATTCAACTTTTTCAATCTACTGGTCGGTGTGTTCGTCTCTTTCGCCTTCAATGGGTGTAAAAGGATACAATGATATTATAGCAGAAAATGATGGAGGAATTGTATTTGGTAATGTAGCTGGATTGAATACTGTCGACCAAAGCTTTGTAATAGTTCCGTACCACAAGCAGTGGCTTTCGTGTTACGCCTAATGGAGATGTAGGAGTTGGTGTGTCGGATACAAAGGGATATAGGTTAGCGGTTGGCGGAAAAAATGATTGCCGAAGAAGTGGCGGTGAAGTTACAGGCGAGCTGGCCGGACTTTGTTTTTGAACCCTCCTATGACTTGCCCAGTCTTTATGAATTTCAGCTTTATATAACCATGAATAAACACTTGCCTGGAATACCTTCTGCAAAAGAGGTTGCATCAAGTGGTGTGTCATTAGGTGACATGAATGCGAGATTATTACAATAATAGAAGAATTAACGCTTTACCTTATTGAGCTCGAAAGAAAAAATGATGAGCACGAAAAGAAATAAATGCTCTAATAAAGCATATTGAATACTGCGAAGTAAAAAGTTTGGTTATTATAATATTATACTAGTTTAGCAATGCTTTACATTAGATTCTTTTTAGTCGCATTTTTACTTTTTATAGGTAAAACTGCAGTCTTCGGACAGACGGTGCAATTAACAACCAATCCGGTTGTTAACGAGCTTATTGTCCGCTCTGGTGAGACAGTATCAGTTTCAGGGCAAGTTGTTTCATCAGGTCTTTACCAATCGACATATCATGTCCGAGTAATTTTCAAGAGGAGTGATGATTTGATCTTTACGTTGTATAATACACAATGGACTCTGTACTCGGGCTCAAACAATATCAATGTGTCGTTTACAATTTCGGGCAGTGCAATATGGTCAAGTTCTACTTCTGAGGGAGTTCTGTATGCAGAAGTTCAGGAAGTTTCGCAGGGGAGTACCGTATTTAAAAGTGCTACGATAAATGTAAAAAAGAGTTCTTCTACGTCCACATCACCAGGGTCAGGTGAACCGGCGAAGCCAACCGATGTTTCCGCTCAGGCCGTTGCTTTTGATAAAATATTGTTGACGTGGAGGGACAATTCAACTAATGAGAACGGTTTTAGGATAATGTGGAGCAATGGTAAAGGTACGGATGGACCTTACTACGATGTTATAGTGGGAACTAACAAAACCCAATATCTTCATGAAAACCTTTTGCCCAACACTAGGTATGTTTATTCTGTGGGGGCTTTTGAGGGATTTTATTTTCCTAACATCCCTATTTCATGGGCCGATCGCTGGGTTGAGGCAACTACTTTTATAGAATGCCCTCCGGATGTAAGTTTAGATGGAACTTCGACTCGTGTGTATACAACAAAAGCTATTAACACGATACAAACAGGAGGAGGCTTTGTGTTAAAAAACACTTCACCTGTATCTTTTTCTGCAGGCGAATATATAGTATTTAAGCAAGGGAGTAGGATCGCTGCCGGGGTAAATTTTGTTGCCAAGATAGAGCCTTGTACCGGAGCTACTTCGCGGACTTCATCAGAGTCATCGGATGCCACATCACTAAGTTTCACCGAATCTGATGTAGCTGTTTATCCTAATCCGAGTGACGGTCAGTTTAAAGTATATTTCCAAACTCCGCTGACGTCACCGGGAGAACTGATTTTGTATGATAAGTATTCGAATAAGCTATATTCGAGTATTCTGGAAGCAGGTATGTCCGACCTACCGTTGTCTTTTCAAAATCTGCCAAGCGATGTATATTATTTACACATTATTCGTCAGGACAAAAGAACTGTAACGCGGGTCTTAATCAGTCGTTAGTTAAATGGCGAAGTTTAAATTTACTATATATGAAACTTATAATTTTATTCGGTTTCTTCCTGCTGCTGTGGTAACATTTATGAAATTAAAATTGGATGATGATCCGCTGTAACCGGTTGATTTTGTCTTTAGACGTAGGACTGTCCGGTTTTCCTGACAATCCCAACTGCGGTATTGTGAAATATAGGTACAATTAGAACCTTGCAGGGTAATTTAATTCCTAACCTAACTTACCTGTGATCCTCTGGGT
>DJFR01000259.1:16620-17562 GCA_002432545.1 Flammeovirgaceae bacterium UBA5867
ATCTTTATACTCATTTGTTCCGCTGGTTATTCTCAAATTCCATTGGGATTTAAAGCTGGAGTAAATGTCAGTCAGATCGTGATGAAAGATGTTCCTGATGGTTTTGTCGATGAGGATTATTCATCCGCTACTTCTTTTCATGTTGGTCTTTTTACAAAACTGAGATTGTCGGAGAAGTTCCATTTCATTCCGGAGCTGCAGTATATAAGAAAAGGTTATCACTATAAGTCTTCTGGCAGCGAAGGCGACATCCGATTGGACTATATTGAATTGCCACTATTAATCTCTTATCAACCGATATCATTGCTGGCCATTGAGGCCGGACCTTCTGCCGGTATAAAAATTAAGGAAAGTACTTATATAAATTTCTATGAGTCTACAGATGTTGGTGCAGTAGGCGGTCTGCGATTTAATTTAACCAGCAAGTGGTCTTTGTTGGCACGTTACTATTACGGAATAATCAGTGTAAATGATATATACTTCAATTCTGGTCCCAACCAGGGGCCAGTTGAAAAGATCTCAACCTATAATCGAAACCTACAATTTTCAATTGCCTATTATTTAAAGTAGGAGCCAAATCCCCAGCCACACACTCACACCTCTAGCAGCCAGCAACTAGGGGCTCGCAGCTATCTCAAAAATAGTTCTTTCTCAAATCTCCCCATCCGCTTATATTTGCGGCCTTAAATTCAATTTATAGCTCATGGGACTTCAATGCGGGATTGTAGGTTTGCCAAATGTTGGAAAGTCGACTCTCTTTAACTCTATTTCGAATAACAAGGCAGAGGCTGCCAACTTTCCGTTCTGTACAATTGAGCCTAACGTTGGCGTTATTTCTGTACCTGATCCTCGTTTGAAAATTCTGGAAGCTCTTGTTAATCCGCAGCGTGTGCTGCCTACTACCATTGAGTTTGTTGACATTGCCGGACTTGTAAAAGGTGC
>DJFR01000147.1:0-15060 GCA_002432545.1 Flammeovirgaceae bacterium UBA5867
TCGGCAAGAAAAAGAACCTATGGGCAAAATGCTTATCATAATTGGTGCAATTTTTATCGTGGCGGGTATACTTGTAACCTATAGCAACAAGATACCTCACCTCGGAAAGCTGCCGGGTGATATTCGTATTGAACGTGAGAATTTCAGCTTTTATTTTCCTGTTATGACCAGTATACTACTTAGCATCATTGTCTCATTAGTGCTGTACTTCATCAATCGGTGGAAAAATTAAGCATCTTTCGTACGGTAACATGTCGTTAAGCGTTTAGCTTCTGCAAGCCTTAGTTTATTTAATCAATATTTACGAATTTCAGGGTTTAGTTTTTGTGAAGCAGGTTAGAACATATTTTTTCCTACTTTCTTTTCTTCCGGCTCTGATTGTGTCGGCTCAAAAGAAATCTCAGACTTCCACCATTCCGCTCAATTTTCCTGACAGCGTAAGGATTGTGCTGGAAAATACCCGGAACGTTGATGCTACAGTCGTGGGTACCAGTTTTGCGTCCGCATGGTCAAGCCTCGGTGCAGATCAGCAATTAATTATCCAGCAGCAGGTGCGGAAGATGAAGAAGAAAAAACTTCCGCTTAAACCAGCGTTGATTAATTACTTCGGAGCCATTGCCAATGCTATAACTGTGGAACGCGCAGATGCATCTAAACTCTCGGGTTTCCTTACGGTTACCGGAAAAGTAATTGATAATGAAACCAACCCGCGCATTCATAATTTCCTGCAGGGAAGCCGCACATTCTTTGAGCATCATGCGCTGCATTACGAAAAATCATTCAGGCTATACGCAAAAGATGATGATTATACTTTTGATTATATAGCTCCCGCACCGTCATTCGATATGAATGACACCACATCGATACCCGCTACAGACCAGCAGGATAATACTGAATCAACGCAAACAGATGATTATAACGATCAGCCTGTAGATTCAATTTTTACTGAGACGCCACTCTGGATGAATCCTCCGCCTCAGCCTGTTGTTGAAGGTCCGGTAATACGGTTCGATCGTGTGACATTGAATTTTGTAACGAAATACGACTCCGCTTTTCTGAAAAATACAAAAGGATCGCTATCACTCCGCGACAATACTTTTGTTGGTAAAGATGGTACGTTCGATTGGTCTGCAGCACTGCTCAGTCCGGATAGCGTATACTGTAATTTTACCGAGTATAATTTCAAAGTAAACAAAGCAGAACTCAAAGCCGATCTTGTAAAACTTAATTATACTGGGAAAACACCAGGGTTGATTCCCGGAACATTCGAATTCAAATCGCAGACACGTAAAGACTCGACAGCCTCAACGTATCCGCGATTCAAATCCTTTCAAAGTACATTGCCGATACAAGGCATTGGCGATGAAAATGTAAAATACTACGGAGGCTTTACACTTACCGGAAAGAAAATCACAGGAAGTTCTGTGGGGGGAAATCCTTCCACCGTAGAAGTATATCATAATGGAGAACAAAAGATCAAAGCTCTGTCTCCGGACTTCGAATTTTCTGACTCCACTATATTTTCCCGCAAGGCCCGCATCTCGCTCATCGATAAAGGCGATTCCATTACGCACCCCGCTGTACGCATGCGCTATACGTTTGGAAAAGACAGTCTCCAGAAACTATATGTGCAGAAGGAAAGAGGTTTGTTAATGCATACACCATACTCTTCAACCTTCTTTAATGTAGACTTCTCAACGGATGTTATCCTCTGGAATTTATTTTCTGATAGTCTGGATATGCGTACCGATGGTGGAAGAAATACGATACCCATGATAATTGAATCGGTTGATTATTATGATCCGGAAGATTTCAGATTATTAAAAGGTGAAGGTTTCTCATTCCACCCGCTTGCGTTAGTAGTGAGGTATTGCATGAAAAATAAAACGCGCGATTTTTATTCAGGCGATCTTGTGCAGTTTTCGGGTAAAGAAGTAAGAGACATTAAAGCCGCTATAGATTTTTTGAACGAGAAAGGTTTACTAACCTATAATCCCAAAACAGATATAGTACATGTAAAAGAAAAGGCCATCGTAATTTATAAAGCGCATTTGGGAGAAATGGATTACGATAACCTGAAAATCCATTCTGTAATTGATAGCACTGCCAACGCTTCGGTAAATTTCAACAAAGGTTATATGACGGTGCGCGGTGTGGATGAATTTAAGGTGAGTGACTCGCTTAATGTTCGTATCAAACCCGATAGCAACGTTATCACGCTGCTCAAGAATCGTGATATTAAATTCGATGGAACGATCAATGCCGGTAATTTCGAAATAAGCGGTAAAGGATTTACGCTAAAGTACGATAGCTTCTATATAAACCTGACGCGCATCGACTCCATCAACTTCTACGTAACGGAGAAAAATGCGAAAGGACAGAGTATACGCAGAAAACTAAACAACAACATGGTGGGTGCCGACTCGGCTGCCGCTGCGGTGGGTGGTCTTGCCAGTACAAGTCAGAAGTCAGGTACGCTCTTCATTAGTAAGGCTGGTAATAAATCAGGAAAGAAAAAGATTCCGAATTTCCCGAGGCTTGATGCCAGCGGTGGTGGTGTAATTTATTTCGACAGGCAGGAAGTACTCGGAGGCGTATATGATCGATCGATGTTCTTCGTAGTACCTCCTTTCAAACTTGATAGCTTGAATGATGCTGACCCTGCCTCGATTAACTTCGATGGTACGTTTGTATCGAGTGGTATGTTCCCGAACTTCAAAGAGAAGCTGCATTCCAAACCAGATAAGTCACTCGGTTTTGAACACAATATTCCTAAAGCAGGCTATCAACTTTATAATGGTGATGCCAAGATGCGTGGAGGATTGAACATGGATAACCACGGTCTCCGTGGTGCAGGTCAGATCGATTACCTCGCTGCAACGATACGTTCATACGATTTTCTTTTCTACCCGGATTCTGTTATCACACGCGGTAATCGCGCTACAATAGCAGAAAAACAATTTGGCTCTGTTCTGTTCCCGCAGGCTTCATTACCTGACTTCGAAATGAAGTGGTATCCGAAGCAGGACAAAATGCGGATCAAGAACATGAAAGCTCCTTTCAACTTTTACGATTCAACCGCGCAAATGCAGGGAACACTTACCATCTCGAAGGAAGGTGTTGCCGGTATGGGTAAACTTGAAACACGCGGAAGCGAGTTGATATCACGCAGTATGAATTTTACTGCAAATGATTTTAGTGCACGACATGCGCGCTTCAAAGTAAAATCAGAAGATCCGAACAAGCCGTTGTTGTATGGTGTAGACGTTCGTATGAAGTTTAACCTGAAAGAAAATTACGCAGATATCAGTCCGGAAGTAGCCGGTATAGCAGCGATCGAATTCCCGTACGCGCAGTTCAAAACATCTATACCTGAAATGCGCTGGGACTTGAAAGCTGAGAAGATCACCATGAGTAAAGATCCGAACACTCCGCTGGAAGATTCTTATTTCTATACTACACGTAAAGAACTTGACTCACTGAACTTCCTGGCAGAAAAAGCGGAGTATAATTTGAAGACGCAGGAACTGAAAGTAAGTGGTATACCCTATATCATTGTAGCCGATGCAAAAATTACTCCTGAGAATAATGAAGTATTGATTCTTGAGAATGCCAAGATTGGTACACTTAAAAACACCACGATCATTCTCGATACATTAAATGCATACCACAGACTTACTGAAGGTGTAGTTGATATCATTTCGCGTAAGCAGTTCAGTGGTTATGCTACGTATCAGTATGTAAACTTTCTGCAGGATACGTTCGCAATCAAAATGACCGACTTCCATTTGGAAGATATAGCCCTGGAAGAAAAATCGCGCAAGAAGAAAAATACCGTGGCTACCCAACAGACGGTTGCTACAGGTTCAGTTACCGATAAAGAAAAGCTTGTACTCGGAGCGGGTATGTATTATAAAGGAGACATGACGATGTATGCTACGCGACCTGCGTTACAGCTTACGGGTTTTGTGAAACTCGATATCCGCAAAATCAAAAACTATAACACGTGGATACAGTATGCACAGACTGGTGATGAAACAGATGTCAATATAGATTTTGATAATGCTGTAACGGAAGGAGGAAACCGCGTAAATGCAGGTTTACATTTCTCTACCGATAACGAGCTATATATAACCTTCGTCAACGATAAGAAGATGGAGGAGGATGAAAACTTTTTTGAACCGAGCGGTTCACTGCATTATGATACAGCAACACAGGAATTTAAAATTGAAAGCCTCGCGAAAGCTGCTGGTAATTCTCTCTCCGGAAAAGTATTTGCATACAACGATGAAACATTGCAGGTGCGCTTTGAAGGTCCTGTAAAATTATTCAGCGGTTCGAAAGACTTTAATATTACCTCTACTGCGATCGGTCAGGGTAACATGACAAACAACGACATCCGAATGAACTCTTTCATCATGGTTGATTCCAACGTACCCGTTACTGCCTTTGACCTGATGGCGCGACAGATACAGGATGTAATCAAGAATGAAGGTGCTGATGAAGGCCTTGGAGATCAAACCGAGTTGCTCTATAAAATAGCAGACATTGTAGGCGAACGCATGGCAAAGGACTACGAACAGAAGAGTCTGCAGGGCTATGTTTCATTGGGAACATTAACTCCGCTTGCCAAGCCATTGGTTTTCTCTAATGTAAACCTCAAGTGGTCGCAAAAACAAAAAGGATTCTATAGCGAAGGCACGTTGGGTATGTCTAACATCGGTCGCCAGGATATCAATGGTGCATTTGAAGGTTTTATGGAGGTGAAGAAAACAGAAGACGGTGCACCTGTGTTTCACGTGTTCATAAAAGCTTCGCCAGAGGCATGGTATTACTTCGGCTTTGAAGACAATCGTTTAATGGTGCATTCATCCAATGGTGACTTTAATACAATCATCGCCAAGAAGAGCAATGCGGGCAAAGCGAAAGTGGGCGAGGTTGCATTTATACCAGGCAGCGATGATGAAACACTTTCATTCATTAACCGCTTCCGTCAGCAATATTATGGCATTGATATTCCTTATAGCTTGAGCGATGGTTCTTCTGCCGCGAAGAAGAAAGAGGAAACAAAAGAAGAAGAGCCGAAGAAAGAAGACGATGGATTCTGATCCATATAGACACCACGTTGTATCCTACCAACGCTAACCCGAACAGGAGAGTTTTATTCTGATTATTCAATAACTTTCATCTATGACAAAGTTATTGTGCGCATTGGTATTCTATAGTGCTGCCCTGCAGGCGCAGTCTGTTGATGTTACGCAACGGGCAAACGAGTTTCTGTCAACGCTATCGCCAGCGTTAAAAAGCAAAGTACAATATACCTGGGATGATCGCGAGCGACTCAACTGGCATTTTGTTCCGAAAGACAGAAACGGTATATCACTTCACGATCTCAATGAAAAACAGCGTGCAGCGGCCTTTGCGTTGTTAAAAGCATCACTAAGCAATCAGGGCTACCAAAAAGCAACCGGTATACTTGCACTCGAAAAAATTCTTCAGCAGGTAGAAGGTCGTGGTGAGACTGATTCCTATCGCGATCCGCTTAATTATTACTTTACTATATTCGGAACACCGGCACCTGATAAGCTTTGGGGATGGCGCCTCGAAGGACACCATCTATCGCTTAACTTCTCCACCACGAAAGGCATCATTGAATCGTCAACGCCTTCTTTCTGGGGAAGTAATCCTGCTGTAGTTCCTTCTGGTAATGAACGTGGCAAAAAAACATTGAAAGATGAAATGGATTTGGGCTTCGAGTTGATCAATTCTCTTAGCGAACAACAACTCACAAAGGCAAGATTTTCTGAAACAGCACTTTCTGAAATTGTATCCTATAACAAACAACAAGCGGAGTCTTTATCACCTGTCGGTATACTTTATAAGGATATGAAACCGGAGCAGCAACAACTGTTTATGAAGTTGTTGAACACCTATATAAAGAATTATGAATTTGGTTTTGCAGAGAAGCTGATGGATAAAATAAAAAAAGCAGGCATCGATAAATTAAGTTTTGCGTGGGCGGGCGCCTTGAAACCCGGCTCCGGACATTACTATCGTATTCAGGGGCCGATGTTATTGATTGAATATGATAACACGCAGAACAACGCGAACCATATCCACTCCGTTGTACGCGATCTTACGAACGACTTTGCCGGAGATATTTTACGCGAACACTACCAGAAAGAACACAACTGATATATATACCTCTTCAGGTATATATTCTAAAGAGAGAGTAGATAGAATCGATCGCAGGCAAAGTGACCTGTATTTCCCAGTGGGCCATCGATCTTTTTGAAACCTGCTTTTTCGTACAGCTTCATCGCCAGTCTCATGCTGTTGAAAGTTTCCAGGTAGCAATAACGATATCCTTTTGCTTTCGCAGCCTGTAAACAAGCATCCAATGCTTTTTGTCCCAGGCCTAAACCGCGAGCTTCGGGCAGAAAGTACATTTTCTTCAATTCACAATAGTCAGCATCACCACCGGCTAAAGGTCCTATACCTCCGCCACCGATTATTTTTCCATCGGCTTCACAAACATAGTATGCCGTGCGGGGTGATGTATAGGCAGTATGCATATCATCTACTTCGCGATCGTGTATAGCAAAGCCTGCTCCTCCTGCACCAAACTCAGGCATAACCACTCGGATAATATTGGCAACCGCGATGTTATCGGCAGATTGTATTAGTCTGATCCCGAAATTCATTTCGATATAGTTTATGACTGAAGGCGTTTAAGCGTGGACAGGAACCCCGCTGTAATTTTCTCGGACCGTACATGCACCTGATTTTTTACAATCCACTTTCCATCTACAATGGTTCCGAGGAGGTCACTCGAATCCGAAGTATATAAAATAACAGAAAGCATATCGGCTATAGACGCCTGCGCGAGTAACGGTGACTTTGCATTGTATACAACAGCATCGAACTGTTCACCAAGGCCAAAGTATTTTTGATTGAGATTACCCATGGCAGCCCGGCCTGAGTGAAGTGTTTTCTGAATCAATACACGCGCACCGTCATCAAGCGTATTCCGCTTGTGTGTGGTAAAACGTTGTGCATAATCAAGCCAGCGAAGATCTTCCAATGGATTGAGACTGATGTGACTATCTGTACCGATAGACCACAAGCCTCCCTGAGCCGCGTATGTTGTGAGTCTGAAAATGCCATCTCCTAAATTACCCTCTGTGCCGGGGCATAACACAGCATTTGCTTTACTCTCTGCAAGACGTTTTATTTCATCATCATTCAGGTGCGTGCAGTGAACAATGTGAAAACGTGAATCAACTGGTAAATTATTCAGCAGCCATTCAACAGGTCGTTGTTTAAGATAAGCCACGCAATCTTCAACCTCTTTCAATTGCTCTGCTGCATGCAGGTGAAAAGGTATATCTCGCGGACCGTTATTGAATGTTGAGATGATGTCTGCTGCATCTACAGCCCGCAACGAATGTACACTAAAGCCCAGCCGCGCATGTGTGTGATGCGCGACTATTGCAGCGCTGTCGTCCAGTAAATGAAAATATTCGTCCGTAGTAGATGATATAAATCTGCGCTGGCGTGGTTGAGGTTCTTTTCCAAAGCCACCTTTTTGATAGAACACCGGGATGAGTGTAATTTTTATACCGGCAGTTTTTGCAGCAGCAACCAACCGCTCTCCCATTTCAGCGAGGTTTGCATACGGCTTCCCATCTTTATCGTGATGCAGATAATGAAACTCGGCCACGTGCGTGTAGCCCTTCCGTAGCATTTCGGCATATAGCATGGCCGCTACTTTCTCAACCTGGTCAGGGTCCAGGCTCAGGGCGCAGTGGTACATCGCTTCGCGCCAGCTCCAGAAGTCATCGGTTGAGCCGGGTGGATGTCGCTCAGCCATACCTGCCATGGCATATTGAAATGCGTGCGAGTGAGCGTTTTGAAAACCTGGTATAGCAAATCCGTTTACAGCTTCCACCGACACAGGTTGTATCGGTTTTTGATCAGCTATATATTGGATTACACCTCTCCCGTCAACACCTATATATGCAGGTGCAAGCCAGCCATCGTTCAGCAATAAACCATTAAACTGAAAATATTTTACCGTGCTCATGCTAGCGTAGTTGTGCGATCAGTTGCCGGAAATTCCGTTTTAATAATTGTCGCATGTGCTCCGCCCGCTCGTCATGGTAATTCATTTCAGCATCATCCATATAGTGTACTTTAGGCATTTCAAGCTGTAATGCATGTTGATTTGCAGAAGGCTTGCCGAAAGAACGTGTAATGGTACCGCCCTTGAACGGATGGTTATGACTAAGCGAGTATATATCGGACGACAGTGTATCCAGCGTTGTTTGAATCAATTCAGTGCTTGCAGACTTGCCATCAGCATCGCCCAGAATAAGATCGGGAAATTTTTCTTTTTGTATAGTTGGAACAACCTGGCGGATCGAATGACAGTCCCACAACAACACCTTACCGAACTTTGCTTTCAGGTCACTTAACAACTCTTGTACCTTCGCGTGATAAGGTTTATAGTATAAATCGTATCGTCTTTTAACTTCTTCATCCGTTACCTCGCTACGTCCGTCTTTATAGAGAGGCTCGCCTAGAAAATTTGTAGAGGGACAGAGCGCAGTAATAATTCGTCCGTCACTATATAACGGTTTACTATCCGGATCGCGATTGAGATCAATAACCCAGCGGCTATATACCGCAGTGATCATCGTCATGCCCATTGATGGAGCAAAATCGTATAGCTTATCTACAAACCAATCGGTATCATCAGGCGCTGCAATCAGCGAAGCGTTATACGCTTCGCGTATGTCGTCTGGAAACAGCGTGCCGCAGTGCGGTACACTCACCACGATGGGCACGGCCGGTGCTTCAGGACTATATATCTTAAAAGGACTCACGCTCTGTATCCAATAACTATTCGCCTCTTTTCTTTTTCTTCTTTTTCTTTTTCGGTTGCTCCTGTACCTGGGCTTCCTGCACTTTTATAAGCTCGTCTGATTTTGCTTTCAAAGCTTCCTGTGCAGCTGCAAGATCTGCCTGTGCTTTGTTAAGTTCTATCTGTAGCCTGTCTGCGTTTTGTTGTTGTAATACTTCGTACGCATTTTCATTCAGGCGCTTCTTCAACGTCATAATTCTTCGGAAACTTTCGTCAATGCGTGCTTGCGATATTTCTCCTTTCTCCACCATCGACCTGACAATGCTGTGAACTTTGTCAACCGTACGCTGATCGCTGCCGGCAATGTTGTTCGAGAACGTCATGATATCAACACCACCCTGTATAGCAAGTTTTATAGCCTGTTCAAAGCCGTAGTGTTTTGTAATGGCGTGCATTTGCATATCGTCCGTAAACACAACGCCATTAAAGTGTAAGCGCTTGCGAAGTATACCAGTAAGTATGTCTGCTGATAATGTACCCGGATTGCCATTCTTGTCGAGTTTCTTGTTAACAATGTGCGATGTCATAATAGCATCAGTATATCCGGAGTCGATGAGAAGTTGATACGGTTTAAGTTCGCGATCCTCCCACGTATTGGTAACATCTGCTATACCTAAATGTGTATCGGCTTTCGAACTTCCGTGACCAGGAAAATGCTTGAGTGATGTAATGACACCATACTTACGATGCTGCTTTATAACTTCTTTTGCCATCAGCGCTACAGAATCTTCATTGGCAGAGAATGCGCGACCGAATTTTGCAATGATCGGGTTATCCGGATTGGAAGCAAGATCAACAACCGGGGCAAAGTTTACATTTATACCGAGGCCTGCCAGTGTCGATGCCGTGGCTTCGCTGTAAAATCTTACAGAATCAAGTGTTGGAGATTTACCCATAGCTGCCGCAGTGATAGAACGCGGAAAACCATATTTATCCTTTAAACGGTTCACTCTCCCCCCTTCCTGATCTATACATATAAAAAGAGGAATGGGTGCTGCCTGCTGATATGTCCAGGTGATTTTCTTTAAGGCAACAAAAGAGTTTTTGGCTGGTATATTTTTCTCGAAGATGATAACCGACCCGACTTTGCCTTGTCTTATTTCGCGCAGCACTTCCGGATCAACATTGTCTTTCGGAAAACCGATCAGGATCATCTGACCGATCTTAATATCGAGACTATCGGTACTCTGGGCAAATACACTTCCGGAAAGGAGCGCTACCAAAAAAAGTGAGTAAGAGAAATACTTCATTTCTATAAAAATATTCGGTTTAATAAGCTTCATAAATTCTATGCAGTATAGTCTGCATATTGTTGCGCACTTCACCGGTTGAGGTGGCGAAGTGGGTATTCATAAACGAGAAGATCAGCAACCGTCCGCGCTTTGTAACGAGGTATCCGCTTAACGCATGATTGTTGCTCAATGAACCTGTCTTCCCAAAAATATAGGGCTTGCTTTCTTTATAGTAATTACGGATCGTTCCTTTTTTGCCGCCAATGGCAAGTAAAGTAAACAGGCGCTCTTGTGGCACGAGTGTATATATCTTCTCCCAAAGCTGCACGACCGATCGCGGTGTAAATAAATTGAATCGCGATAGCCCGGAACCATCTTTCCAGACAGGCTCGTCAGCTAAATCATTTAAGAAGAATTTTTTCGAGTAGCGGATGGCAATCTCCGGTTGAAGCGAATCGCTTAGTGTGCCCGAACAGAGTAGCAATAACTGCTCGGCAATAAAATTATCACTGTCCTGCATCATAATACGATACAGACTGTCGGATGGAATGCTATATATAGTTGATGCTGTAGTATCAAACGGATGATGGATAATGGAGACGTGTTTTTTTAACGTATCGCTTAGCAGAGTTGCCGTTAGTTCCGGAGAGACCTTTATTGGAACATCGATAACTTTAGAAGAAAGTTTATTTCCGGGTAAGTAAGTGAAAATGTTTTTTTCGGGTTCACGTGTAGCATCTGCACTTGATTGCTGACTGCCGGTATATAAATCGTTTTTGAAGAACAGTGGTTCTATGATTGCTTTGTTGCCGGCTGCATAGATCGATGCAATGTTGCCATATACCGGGAGTGGTGATCGCTCGGCAGAATAGTAAGCATTGTAATCGTCCCAGGCCCAGCCCGGACCAAAGCGATCGGTATAGAAATTATCAGGCGAGAAAAAGAGTTTATATGGTGATGTTTGAAGGAAACTATAAACGCGTTCGTTGGTAAAAACATTTTTATAGAGTAATCCCGGATCACCGGTTCCCCAGAAGATTAACGAATCGCCCCGAACAATATAGCGAAGGCCGGGAATGGAATCGCCCAGAATTTTAAGGCTGGTAAAGAAGGTAAAGATCTTGGTGTTGGATGCCGGTGTAAAATATTGACCACCCTGGTAATCAAATATAGTTTTCTTTTTAGCAGGGTCGTACAATACAAAGCCTACATGATCTTTAAATTTAGCTTCGGTAGACTTGAATGTTTTTGTGAGCGCAGATTTTGAAACCGGAGAACAACGGAAGAGTATAGTACACGAAGCTGTCGTTATAAGAATCCAAAGGAATGATCGGAACAGAAACGGTGGTGTGCTGTACTTCATCCGGTATATTTTTTAGAGATAACGCTCTTTCAAAATTCTGCGATGGTGCGACTCGTGGCCGGCAATTATATAGCCCAGGTTCAATACCGATAGCTCCGCCTTGTTCGCTGTGCCGGTACGTTGCAGCATTTCAGGTGTAAAGCTTTTATACAGATCAATTGTAGTAGCACGTAATCGTTCTGCTTCGTTGGCTAGTTCGAGTATGGTGCGTGAATCTGCATTGGCTTGAGGTGCATAATCATTTTCTTCAAAGCCCGACAAAGGAGTTTTGTCGTTTCGAGCAAAGCGTAACGCCCGGTATGCAAAGATGCGTTCAACATCCAGCATGTGGCAGAGTAATTCTTTTATACTCCACTTTTCTGGTTGATAGCGATAGCCTCCTTTTTCTTCCGGGATGGATCGGATCAGATCAACTGTAATTTTGTTGGACTGCACCAGCGCTTCGAGCATGTCTTGATCTTTTACATACTCAACATAGCCTTTGTAAAATGGAGCAACGCTTTGTAGATCGGGTCGTGTCATAATTTCAAATGTACTTAAAAGTTCATCGAAGGCAACGCTCTTTACCATTAACGGACTAACCGTTAGGCAGAGTTATTTTGATGTTCGTTCCCTGGCCGTACTCACTGGCTATACGAATAGAACCCCGCAGCTTTTCAACGGCCTGTTTCACAATGTACATACCCAGCCCTGAACCCTGCGAGCGATCGGTGGCGCGGTAGAACATGTTAAAGATTTTGTCTAGGTACTCCGCTTTTATACCAATGCCATTGTCGGTAAACTCTAACGTCATTGTTTCGTGCGTCACCAGAATGCAGATGTGCAGATGGCTATCCGTTTCAGGATTATAATATTTATAGGCGTTGGATATAATGTTGCTGAAGATGATCTGTATTCTTAGCAAATCACTTACGAAAGGAATATCAGTTCCCTTCTCGTTAATCTCTATCTGTACCGATGAAAAGTTATCAAGATACTCCAGCTCGCGAATGCAACTCATAGCAACACCCTTCAGGTCAATTGCTTCACGCGCAACGTCAACACGATTTACCCGCGCATAATCGAGCATCGAACGAATAAATTCGTCAAGCTTCTTGATGCGCCCTTCTATCTTCCCTAAGTATTGATAGTGATTCGCTGTATCGGCATCAAGGTTTGCCAGGTTGATCAAACCCATAATAGAACTTAGCGGTGAGCGCAGATCGTGCGAAGTTTTATACATGAGCTGATCGAGCTCAAAATTTCTTTCTGAAAGTTCTTCCAGTGTTGCTTTCAACTCTTCTTCCTGTGCAGCGAGCTGCGCATTTTGGAGAAGTAGCTCTTCATTCAGCTGGCGAAGTTTTTCGTCTATCGTTTTACGAAGCGTGATGTCTTTGGAAAAAATGGCAACCCCCGTAACAACACCCGATTCATTTCTGATCGGGTTAAAAGAGATCTCTGCTATAACTTCTTTTACCAGTTGCTTTTCAATTACAAACTGTTTGCCGGTTAACGCCTGCAATATTTCTTTCTGCGCTGACTTACGAAGTGAGACGGGTAATGCTTTTATAAATGACTCGCCAAAGCTTATATCTGACTGAAAAAGCGTTTTCATTTTCGCAGCGTGCGCCTTGTTAAAGGTTATATACTTCAGGTCACGGTCAACGGCAAATACATCATCGCTCGTACTTTCAAGTACTCCGCGCAGATTAGCGTTAATAGATTTAATAATCGCCTCAAATTGTTTGCGCTCCGTTATGTTGTGAACAAATACAGCAGCACCTTTTATTTGGTTGCCGTTGCGTATAGGGTTGAACGTTGTGCGAATGTGGCCGGTAAATCCGGAATATTTAAGGAAGTGCTCCGATATAAAGTGATGCCCTTCAAGCGCTTTCTGTATTTCTGTTTTAACCCATTTATAGTCGACAGAGCCTTTCAGGTAGTTCAGTTTATTTTTACCAATCTCAATGTCTGCATCATAGAGCACCTTCATGATGCGCTTGTGATTCTGGTTGAATGTTATATAGTTGAAATTGGTATCAACCGCATATATAGATTCGCGCGTGCTCTCTAAAACACCACGCAGGTTTGCATTCAGGTGTTTTATTTTTTCTTCAGCGTTCTTCAGCTCGGTTATATCGGTAATAAACCCGATAATGAATTTCTCTTTCTTGTCGTTGACGAAAAGTGATTTAATCGTAAGAAGATCGTGTTGGGTACCGTTGCGTGATGTAATTTTTTCAAGTACGCGTATAGTCTTGCCGTTGCGCAGCACATCATCATCAACATCCCAGAATGCATCTGCTTCTTTTCTGGGAAGAAAGTCACGATCGGTTTTTCCCTGTATCTCCTGCTCACTTCGCCCGATCAGTTCGCTGAATTTTTTATTGAACATCAGCCAGCGGTGCTTTCCATCTTTTACAAAAATTGGTGCGGCTACGGTGTTGATGATGTTTTTCAAAAAGTTGCGTGATTCTTCCAGTGCTGCAGCGGCTTCTTTTTCGGAAGATATATCCCGTATGGTGCCTACAAAATAATTGTCTTTGCCTTCATGCTTTAGTAAACTGATGTTGAGAACGCCTGCGAATACCTCTCCGTTTTTTCTTTTGAAAGATGTTTCAAATTCTTTCAGGATGTGTGTTTGTCGGAGTACACGCAGTATATGGTCGTAATCTTTTTTATATCGATATATAGTCTGCGTTTTTATTTTCTTAACAGCAGCAAGATTTTTATGCCCGAACATGCGCAAAAAGGCTTCGTTCACATGCACAAATTGTCCGCGCATCACACCCATGAAAATTCCTTCTGACAAATTACGATTGATGCTCTCGAGCAATTCCTGGTTGTGCAGTGCTTTTTCAGCCGTGATCTTTTGCTCTGTGATATCACGGAAATTGGATACGATCCCTTCTACACCGGGTATATGCGAAAAGTTGGTGAGAACAGATTCGGCCCAGATGTAGTGGCCCTTCTTGTGCCGTATGCGCTGGCAGAGTGTAACACTTTTGCCTGGAGTTTTAACGAGTTTGAGAAACGATTTGCGTGCATCTGCTATATCCTGAGCGTGAACGAAAAACGTTCCGTTTTTACCCAACACTTCTTTATCGGTATAGCCGCAAACTTTTTTAACAGACTTACTCGCAAATTTTATATCGCCTGTTGCATCATATACTACAATTCCTTCATGCGAATGTTCAATAAGCGCCCGGAAGCCACTCCCACTTAACGTATATACTTTTTCTCTGGCCGATTTCACAAATTCCTTTCAGTTAAGTGCAACGCTGCATATCTCCCAACACCTTACTATATATCTCTCGTACACGGCCTGCTCAGGATATATTATCCTTGCTGCGCGATGCACCGGGCTTTGGTTCGAGAAAGCGATATAGTCTGCTCGAAGGGTCTACCGAACGAAACATCAGGTTGCGCAGGTAGCCTTCCACCGGCAAAATTAGAAATGCTATCACCACTTGTATAAAGAAATCAGTAACCGGACTCTCTTTTGTTTCAAAGGTAGCACTGGCCACTGTCTGGATAAATTGAATAAGCATAATAATGGT
>DJFR01000147.1:15072-49543 GCA_002432545.1 Flammeovirgaceae bacterium UBA5867
AACCACGGCCGCTGCCAGTACGGAGGAAGAACCTCAAAGACTACATTTCCCAGCTCATGTATTTTACCAAATATATCGCGCGATTGCACCATGAGTGTGTAATCGTCAGAAGGTAAATATGGATAGTTGATGATATAGTTGTTGCTTGACCACTCTGACCATTCCTCGTCAAGACCTTTTAATCTGTACCGGTACTCAATAGATTGCGGTGCCAGAAAATCCGGTTGGATTACTTCGAAGGTTAGTGTGCTTTTATTTTCCGATACTTCAAAATTGAGCAGATCTACTTTTGCATCGTTATTACGCACCGCTCGTAGAAGGGGCTGGTTGCCGGCTTCGTATGGAGTAAATTTTTCACCGAAGAATTTATAGAGTTCGTTGTTCTCGGTGATGAGCCACAGGTTCTCAGCATTTTGATCGATGGAAACGAAACGCAGATTCTGTAGTAAGTTCAGAAGCTGAAGATTGCTTTGTCCATTTGCCTTTCCCAAAATGCTCCACGCGTGATTATCGTTGTAGAGTATATTTTCTCCATCCGAGAAGTAATGAATTGGCTTGGGCAGCGAGTCAATGCGATCAAATATATTCTTCTGCCGATCGAAGCGTAGAAACCCCTGGTCGTTAGCCAGTATAATTTCTTTGTTCCAATGTATACAGGTAATGTTATTGAAGGTAGGATTATCGATTGATATGGTTTGAATATTTTTCACCTGTCCGTCTGCTATATCCAGGCGGTAGGCTTTATCAAGTGCGCACAACCAGAGCTCATCACCAATGCCATCTACTATGGCATCGATACGATCGTCTACATTCTCCAGGAAGTTCAATGATTTCCATTCATCGTTCTCCTGCGGTTGAAAGACGCGAACCTCACTGGCATAGGTAGAAAACAATACTGCGTTCAGGTTTGAAGAAGCATAGCCTGTTAACACGGGTTCCTCCAGAATCGGTTTCGCGCTAAGGCCATTGATTTCAAATGCACCTGCAAGACCCGCTGCAATGAGTTTACCATTCAATTCGAAGAGTTGCGTTACTTTGGCATCTAAACCATTAACCTTTTTATATACATAGTGCGATGAACGTAAAACACGCTGTGTCTTTTTTACCGAGCGATATACTTTTTTTGCAGGTTTACTTTTTTGCGCGGAAGAACTCTCTTTGGTTCCAGTTTTATTCTTTTCGGTTATTGTATTCTCGTTATCACGACTTCTGCGGAAGAACTGCAGGAAGCCTTTTTTCTTTGACTCCTGTGACGTTGCGTTCTCTTCTTTCCCCGATTCTTTTGGTGCTTTTGTTTTACCGGCAGATGACGATTCGGTTGGTATTACTTCTACATCTTCGTAGTATGTTATCTCATCATATATTTCCTCCTTTTCCAATCGAAACAACCCAAGTGATGTACCTACATATTCCTTTCCTTCAAAGGATGTAGCACAAAGTAAATTTCCGACAAGTCCGTTATAGTGACTGAACGATCGAAAAGGAAGATAAGGCGCTACACGGGTAAATCCGTATTCGTGCGCTGCCCATACACATAAGCTTTTATCGAGCATTAAAGTATATACTTCATTGTCTGGCAGACCAGTGTTGTAGTTAACAATCTCCTGTGTATTTCCGGAGCCGGACTGTACGAAGATCATCCCTCCGCGCAATGTTCCAAGCACAAACAGGTCGCGGTTTACCCAACTTCCGTTCACCACTACGCTGGCATCGGCATACGCCTGATCTTGCATGTTCAGTTCTTTCATACGCAGATCTTCACCAGTAAGAAGAACTTTATTGTTGGACAGGCCGAGTATATAGAAGTTGTTTAATCCGCTGGAGAAAGTGACCTGAGCATCGGCCGGTATAGCCAATGTTGAGCTCAGAAGCTTATCATCGCCTACTTTAAAAATTCCTCCACGTTGTGTGTTGATATATACCGATCCAAACAACTCAAATATATTTCCGAAAGAACCCGTAAGGTTTGAAGCCTTGATAACAGTTGCCGGCTGATTTTTATATTCGATGTAAACGGCTTGTTCAGTTACAAAATATAGTTTTTCGTTTACAAAAAGATTTTGAAAAACATCAGCGATACCTTCACCGGAAAGTATTTTCAGTTTATGATCGCCCGGTATACTGGTATCAACTTTACCATAACCGTTGGTGCCGCTCCAGTATATTTCTTTCTGTCGGTTTAGCTGTAGTGAATATACCGCACCGTTGCCGGATATAAGATCCCAGTTGCGTCCGTCAAACTCAAGCACACCGCTTCGTGTTGCGAAATACATTACACCCCGATCGTCTTGAACCATATCAAAACAAACATTACTGAACCGTTCTTTTCCGGGGGAGTAGTGCGAAAGAAAGTAATTACCGGTTTGGCTATAGGATTTGAAAAAGCCTAGCAGCAGAATAAAGCAAACTATGTGACGCATGCAGGATGAGCTTAGCAGTAAAGGTAAAGAATGGGCAGAGGTTAATCAAATAGAAAGCATTGGCTTTTAGCGGTTTGCAAGCCCTAACTGATGCGACTCCAGTTTACAACCGTTTTCCGCATAGATTCTATTTGAGTGCGAATTACTTTGTTATCGGGTTTTTCAAGTTCTGGGTCTTGTTGCAGAACTTCAATGGCAGCTTCGCGTGCACGTTGCAGTATAGGGCCATCTTTGGCNNGGGCCGCGAAGTTTAAGATCGGTCTCTGATATTTCGAAACCATTATTGGTTTTCACCATGGTTTCAATTCTTGTTTTAGAGTCAGCACCTAATTTATAGTCCGTCATCAGAATACAGTACGATTGTTCCGCACCCCGCCCTACACGTCCACGTAACTGGTGGAGCTGCGATAAACCGAAACGCTCTGCATTCTCAATCACCATCACAGAAGCATTGGGTACATCTACACCAACTTCTATAACGGTAGTGGCCACCATAATTTTTGTTTCCGCTTTTATAAAGCGAGCCATCTCAAAATCTTTTGCTTCCGGTTTCATCTTGCCATGTACTATACTTATCGCTATATCCGGAAAAGCGCGACATACACTTTCGTAACCATCCATCAAATGTTTCAGATCCAGTTTTTCGGATTCTTCAATGAGCGGATATACCATATATACCTGTCGGCCTGCAGCTATCTGATCGCGGAGAAACTGGTTTACCTGCAGCCGGTGTGCATCGAACCGATGTATAGTCTTGATTGGTTTTCTGCCCGCCGGTAATTGATCGATTACCGATACATCCAGATCGCCATACAACGTCATGGCGAGTGTACGTGGTATAGGTGTAGCCGTCATGACAAGAACATGCGGATATAGGTCTGCATTTTTTTGCCAGAGCTTCGATCGCTGTGCCACACCGAAACGATGTTGTTCATCAACGATAGCAAGACCGAGGTTTTTAAATTGCACTTCTTCTTCGAGCAACGCATGTGTACCGATAAGTATTTTCAATTCGCCAGAGCGAAGTGCTTCATGAATTTCTTTGCGCGCTGATTTTTTTGTAGAGCCTGTGAGTAAAGCAATCGGCAGTTGCATTTTATCGGCATAACGCTTCAACCCGTTATAGTGCTGCTGCGCCAGAATTTCGGTTGGTGCCATAAGCGCTGCCTGTGCCCCGCCACTTACAATAACCAATGTACAGATGAAGCCTACAATTGTTTTACCGCTCCCTACATCGCCCTGTAACAAGCGATTCATTTGCTTGCCTGATTTCAGATCAGCATATATTTCCTTAATTACTTTCTTCTGCGCGTCTGTTAGCGCAAAGGGTAAGTGTTCATTATAGAATTTAGTAAGCAGCGAAGTGTCCTGAAAAATCTGTCCTCGAAATTTTTCCTGTCGCACGAGCTTCATCTTGAGTAAACGAAGCTGAATGTAGAACAGCTCTTCAAACTTGAGGCGTTGCTGCGAGCGCATGAGTAAATCTGTACTCTTGGGAAAGTGTATATTTATCAACGCTTCCTTTTTGGCAATGAGGTTATCGTTACTCAACAAGTGTTGGGGAAGTGTTTCACGAATTTTATCATTAGCCTGTACCAGTAACTCTTGTATCAGTTTAGCTATAGCTTTACTATCAATGTGTCGCGTTCGTAATCTTTCAGAGAGTGGATATACCGGGTGCAAAAATCCACCTTGCTCGTTCTTTTGTGTTAAAACTTCAACCTCCGGGTGTGCTATATTAAACTTGCTGCCGAAACGTGCAGGCTTACCGAACACAACATAGGCTACACCTGTTTTTAACTTTTCGTTAATCCAGTTTATACCCTGAAACCAAACTAACTCCAGTTCGCCAGTGTCGTCACTTAGATGTGCTACCAAACGTTTCTTGAAACCTGTTCCGATTAATTCTTTCTTTCGCAGCGTACCTTTTACCTGCACAAAAGGCAGGTCATCGGATAGTTCTTTAATACTGTAAAATTTTGTGCGGTCTTCGTATCGGAAAGGGAAATGCTGGATTAAATCACCGAACGTAAAAATATTCAGCTCCTTGTTTAATAATGACGAACGCTGCGGTCCCACGCCTTTCAGGAATTCTATAGGGGTATCAAAAAAAACAGCCATTCGTTATTACTTCTTCAAAACAAGTTTATAAATAATAACGTATTGCACACAAAGAGAAATTAATTTTACTCTTGAATTAAGAAGTACAGAAAAACGGGTTACTAAATAAATCAGATCACTATCAAGCAAATGTTGTATTGAATATGAAAGCGGAGACAAAAATTTACAAGGGGATTGAATATGTGCAGGTAAATCAATTGCCTGCAGAGCAGCAGAATATTATCTCAGAAACATTAAGTAACAAACTTTATATCAAGATTCTTATAGATGGGAAAATTATAGGGAACTGTCTTCAATATAAAGATTATGAATTATGGTATAATAATGTTTACCGTTTACCACACAAGCGTTCGGGTGTTTTAGTTATCGAAGAAGAATTCGAAGCATCTTTAAAAGATTAGTCCCATATACCTCTGTCCGGTACAACCTCCAGCACGTTGCCTTCCGGATCTTCAAAGTAAAAAGATTCTTTTCCACTTTTCCAGATTACCTGGTCTGTTATAGCTATACCTTTTGCTTTAAGCTCTTCTTTTGTAGCCGTATACTCTTGCTCGGGAACTTCGAAAGCAAAATGTAGCTTGCCGTTTCCGTAATGTGCCGGAGGACTTGTTTTGTGCATCGAGTCATCTGGATTAAAACACAGCAACACGGAAGCGCCCGCACGAAAGAATATATGTTTATCTTTTACATGGCTGATCACCGGCAGTCCTAACACGTCACTATAAAATTCTTTTGCCCTGTCCAGGTCACGTATATATAGACACGTCTCTTTTATTTTAAGAAGGTTCATAAACAAAGCGATTGTTTAACAGCTTTATACTCTTGCCACATATGGTTGAGAATTGTAGCTGCAGGTTCTATCGTATGTATACCAGCAGATACTTGTCCTATTTCGAGCTCACCATCTTCCAGGTTTCCTTCAAACATGCCACGCTTCGCTCTGCGTGTGCCCAGTAAATTTTCAAGTTCTTCTTTCGTGGCCCCGCGTGCTTCTGCTTCCTGCACCTGCTGATAAAATTTATTCTTTATCAGGCGTACCGGGGCAAGTTGCTTTAGTGTTAATGCGGTTTCTCCTTCACCAGCTTCAGTTATTTTCTTTTTAAAATATTCGTGTGCAGAAGATTCTTCACTGGCTGCAAAGCGACTACCAACCTGAAAGCCCTCAGCACCTAAAGCTTCGCAGGCAACCATGGCTCTTCCGCTGGCTATACCTCCGGCTGCTATTAAAGGAATCGAAACAGCATCGCGCACCAGCGGTATAAGTACAAGCGTAGTAGTTTCTTCTCGTCCGTTGTGTCCACCGGCTTCAAATCCTTCTGCTACAACTGCATCTACTCCTGCCTGCTCTGCCTTGCGCGCAAACTTTATACTTGATACAACATGCACTACNNGAGGTAAAAACAATTTTTACCTGCTCATCGATGATCACATTCATGAGCTTGTCTATCTCCGGATATAGCAGCGGTACATTAACACCAAATGGTTTTTCTGTTGCTGCTTTACACTTGATGATGTGCTCACGCAAAACTTCCGGATACATCGAGCCCGCTCCGATCAATCCTAACCCTCCGGCATTACTTACAGCGGATGCAAGTCGCCAACCACTGCACCAAACCATGCCTGCCTGCACAACAGGTATATCAATATTAAAAAGTTTTTGAATGCGTTGTGACAGCTTCATCGGGCAAGATTAAAATTGATTATTTCAGTTCACTTTATGCTGCCATTATACTATTTAAAACATTACCTTCTATGCCCTATATTTTGCAAATTCCGGAGAGGCCTAAAAGTTGTCCACAAAGAATTGATTTAGAAATTCCACTGTAACGTTTTGACAGTGTGTAGTTTAAATGATAATAATACGGTAATGTGGATAAGTGCTTAGTTTTGTGGATTACTTTTACTTAAAAATATTACATCTTCTAACTACCTGAATTTTAAGGTTTTCTTGGTCCGGTTTTTTCGTCCGTTCGTCAAGTTTATACACATTTACGGATGGAATTTTAAACAGCAATAGGTGATAAACGTTATCATGAAAATATGAGAAAAACTGGTCTTATCGTGTTCGTGGTTTTTTGTAGTTGGCAAGTGGGCGCGCAGCAAGTTGAAGTGGTAAAGTTTGACAGGCTTCAAAATATTATAGAGGGCAAGGCAGAAAAAATTCAAGTGATAAATTTCTGGGCAACGTGGTGTGCTCCCTGTGTAAAAGAGCTTCCGCTTTTTGAAAAACTTAATGCAGATGAAAAGGAAGTGAAGGTAACGTTGGTCAATCTCGACTTTGCAGATAAAGAAAAAAAAGTTGAATCATTTCTCTCGAAGAAGAAAATGAAAACAGAAGTGTTGCTGCTTGATGAGATTGACTATAACACCTGGATTGATAAAGTCGATCAAAGCTGGGGTGGTGCTATTCCGGCTACATTGATCATCAATCCAAAAAATGGTAAGCGGAAATTTATTGAACGAGAACTTCAGGAAGGAGAACTACAGAAGCTTCTGGCAGAAGTTGAATAAATCTTTGTTACTTTAATTTATATGATTAAAATCTGAACCGATTATGAAAAACACAAAATTATCTGCACTGCTGGCGTTATCGCTCGTATTGTTGTTTGCAGGCCGCGCACCTAAATATGAAATAGGTGATTCTGTTACAGATTTCAAATTGAAAAATGTAGATGGTAAGATGGTCGCGCTTTCAGATTATAAATCTGCCAAAGGTGTGATCGTTATTTTCGATTGTAATACATGTCCATACTCAAAAGCATATAACGATCGGATACAGGCATTGAATAAAAATTACTCAGCGAAAGGATTTCCACTAATTGCCATCAACGCTAACAGTCCTGAAATTTCTCCGGGCGATTCGTTTGAAGAAATGAAAGCTGTAGCGAAAAAGAAAAACTACGATTTCCCATACCTGGTAGACGAAACACAACAGGTAGCAAAATCTTTCGGAGCTTCTAACACACCACACGTTTTTGTGTTGCAGCATGTAGGCAACGATTTTAAAGTGGCATATATAGGTGCGATTGATAACAATACGCGTGATGCCGCTGCTGCCGATAAAAAATATGTTGAAGAGGCGGTAGATGCGTTGCTGGCCGGTAAATCTATACCAACTGAAAAAACAAAGGCGATTGGCTGTGGTATAAAATGGAAGAACGTTTAATATATAGTTAACGCTCTGAAATTTTTTTAGCAGCTATATAGGATGTTGTCCACGCTGCCTGAAAATTATAGCCTCCGGTTTCTCCGTCAATATTTAAAACCTCTCCTGCAAAGAAGAGGTTTTTTATTTTTTTACTCTCCATCGTTTCAGTATCTATGTCGCTGAGCGCAACTCCTCCGCAGGTAACAAATTCTTCCTTGAATGTTGTTTTACCTTTTATCTGAAACGAAGAGCGAATAAGACCTTCAATCAGCTTGTTGATATTTTTTTGCGGGAGCTCTGCCCAGATTTTGTGCTCATCAATTTCAGCCAACATACATAGTAGTTGCCACAAACGGGCGGGAAGCACAAACAACGGGTTACTATATACTTTCTGTTTGCCGTGTTTGGCTTTATGGCCGATGAGTTCTTCGCGAAGTATATCTTCCTTCACGTTACCGATCCAACTTACAAGTGCAGTAAACTGATAATTGATCTGGTGTAAGTATTCTGCCGCCCACGCTGATAGTTTAATAACGGCAGGCCCGCTTAATCCCCAATGTGTAATGAGCACCGGACCTGACTGCGAAAATTTTGTGGATGCTATTTTAACTTCAGCGTTCGGTACCGCTATACCCATAAGCTCTTTGAAATGCTTTTGCGAATCGTTGAATGTAAAGAGTGATGGTGTAGGTGGCACGATCTGATGACCGAGGTTTTGTATCCATTGATAGAACTGAGGGTTAGGATTTCCACCCGTGGCCAGTAGAACTTTTTTAGCTATATATACTTTGCCTGAGCTGCATTCAACGCGCAGATTATCTTGCTGTGATGTTATACCGGAAACCGAAGTTTCCAGCTCTATTTTTATTTTGTGTTTTATAGCTTCGTTTAAAAAGCAATCTATGATTGTCTGTGAGCTGTCGGTAATCGGAAACATTCTTCCATCATCTTCAGCTTTTAATGTAATGCGTTTCGAGGCAAACCAGTCTACTACATTTTGTGCCTGATACTTTTTGAATAAATTCTTTAGTGGTTTCTCTCCGCGCGGATAATGCTTTGCCAACTGTGCAGCATCAAAACAATGTTGTGTTACATTACAACGGCCTCCGCCTGATACTTTTACTTTGGAAAGAAGCTTGTTTGATTTTTCAAGGATGAGAATGGAGAGATCGGGGTTTAACTCCGCTGATTGAATAGCGCCATAAAATCCTGCTGCACCTCCGCCAATTACAATCAGATCGAATGTATTCATCCTTCAAATCTAATGTATACCGGCAAACTGTACCAGCAGGATTTTATAACCGCATAAGGCATGAAATATCTGCCGACTATGGATAGCGATAAAATGATTTACTGATAATACGCCACCCTTCCGAAAATTTATGCAGAACAAGGTAATCGGTAAAGGTACGTTTGCCTTCGCGGTAAAGGTCGAGTTTAACAGTAGCAGCTGTTCCGGTTATATCGACATTGATAAATTTACCTTCTGCTTTTGGTGCCGGAGCGCTGTTTTCACTTTTTCTTTTTTCNNACTTCCTCCGTTTTGAATGCCATCGATATAAGCTGATGAGATAACTTGTTTAATGGCGGCTTCATCGGATTGTGCGCAAAGTGAAAAACTGAAGAGTGCAAGCATGCACAGAAGTGCGATTCTGATTTTCATAGTAAATGTTTAAGGTTTGATTTTACTATATACTATAGCAATGCTGGCAAGTTGCTTCGACCAGATGAATGAAGCCCAGATATATATCAATAGCAATTGATTCGGGATGAAGTGCCCCTCCCTCACTCCGGGCAAGAGCCCGGTGCGAGAGGGAAACATTCGTAGATCAGATTAAAGTACCAACTATTTCTGCGTGCAGGATAGAATGTTAAACAGAGGGGTCTTTATATTCAACACGCTATAAAATCAAAATGGATTGTTCTCGATGGCTAAAGCTAAATCAGTTGAGTCGGGTGTTCGAAAGCAGATCGTTCCAATCTTTGTCTGCTTCCGGCTTTACATTTTCCTGAACAATTTCAGCTAAGCGGTTATCGACATCACCTGAAACCAGCATGGCAGCAACACCTAAGGCATTACCCAGGTGCTGGGTTTTTTCATCCACTTCATCTGCCAGAAAGATAACGGGTGTGTTACGATTTACGGAGTGTGTTCGTATTGAGCGAACGAGTTCAAAGCCTGTGACCACAGGCAGGTCAGTGCCGCAGATTATCAGATCGAAATGTTCGATTCGCGAGGTTAGGAGCCCATCCAAACCAGACTCGGTGTGAAGCACAACGGGATTACATCCGCTAAGCACTGACTTAATTTGTACAACGGTTTCTTTCTGCCTGTGAACCACAAGTATCTTCATTACTTGAAATGTCGCCGTGTTAAACATCTAATTCCCTAAACCTTTTAGGAAAGTTCGCCATTCGCGTGCACTTCAAATCGGGGTAGTGATTAAAATACGAATTATGAGTTTAAACGAATCGCACGGAATACGCTGAAACTGAAGAGAATAAAAAAACATACCCAACAGGCTGGGGGTAAAAAACTACTATGAAAATAGTACAATTATACTACTCGGGGTTTAACGAAAATCAGCTAACAATGCCCGCTTCGTAGGCATATTTCACCAAACCAACGGTATTGTTGACCCCGATCTTTTCCATGATGTTAACCCGGTGGTTGCGAACGGTGTTTTCGCTTAGTGATAATTTCTGCCCGATCTCGCGGATGGTAAGCTCCCGGCATATCAGCACAAGGATCTCTTTTTCGCGATCGGTAATCTCTGCGTGTTTGAAATGTGGGCGTTGCCCCGCTTTTTTCTCGGTTATGTTTTTGCGTAATACGGAAGCAACCAGATCATTGTGATAGAAATCTTTTTCAGCAACGGAGTAAATAGCTTTTTCAAGTTCGTTAGGCTCGGTGTTCTTCAGCAGAAATGCATGCACACCCATTTCCATCATGTGTAATATATACTTGTGGCTATCGTGCATCGTGAGGATGATGATCTTCACCTCAGGATGTTTCTTTATAATCTGCTCGCAGGTTTCAGCGCCATCCATTACCGGCATCTGCAAGTCTACAATTGCAACATCAGGAGCATCGTACTTGATCAGGTTTAACAGATCTTTTCCGTTTTCAGCATCCTTTACTTCTACTACACGTTCGAAGCTGCCCAGCAGGTTTACCATAGCCTTACGAAAAAGCGTGTGGTCGTCAGCTATATATACTTTAAACTTTCTCATAAGGTACAACGAGGGTTATCTTACTTCCTATCGCTCGCTCTTTATCAAAAAATACAGTGGCCCCTAAAACACGGGCACGGTTCTCAATGTTGAATAAACCCAGACCTCTTCCACTCTGTGCAGAGTTTTTTATAGCATCCGGATCATATCCTATACCATCATCTTCCACGCAAACGGAGAGTGAATCATCGCCGGTAAGTGTTACCTGAATGAGCGATGCTTTAGCATGCTTCATAGCATTGTTTAACAACTCCTGTACGATACGGAAAAGCATCAGCTCTCTACTTTTCTCGAAACTACGAACTTCTCCCTGTTCAACGCAATGAATCGGTAGCAGAGAAGTTTCATGAAAACGTTCGCACAGTTCTTTTACAGCAGCAGCAAATCCGAACTTCTCTAAAGTAGAAGGCATCAGTTCGCGACTGATGGAACGCACCGATGAAATAGTATCGTCCAGCATTTGCTTGGGCTGATCGAGACTTTCTGGTGTAGGCAACTGCCTGGCTACTGTTATTATACCAACACGAATAGTAGAGAGCATAGCACCTATACTGTCGTGCAGTTCACCGGCCAGTCGTCTGCGCTCCTGCTCTTGCGACTCAAGTGCCGATTCCATCATTTTCTGCTGGTATATAAGCTCTAACTGCTGACGCTTGAATTGCTCCTGGATCATTTTCTTCTGATAAAATACCATGAAGAGAATGATAGCAATAGCAAGCAGTAACATACCTACGGTACCGAGGGTGATGAGGAGGGCGATTTGATATTCCGAAGGTCCTGCCATAAGCCTATCATCACAACTATATGCTGGATGATGTACATAATAATTTGAAACGTACCGTAAAGCAAGAAATCATTATGCAAAACTTCAACTAAATAGTTAGTAAAAACGGAAAGAAAAAGTGTTCCGGCATTAAAAATTAATATAGATGTGCAAAACCAGAACATTGGCAAGCGATGAAGTTGCTGCGCAGGCAGATCAACAAGCAATCTGTAGAAGTAAAGTATACTGAAGAACAGGAAGATAATAGCACTGCCGATCTGGTTATAGGAGTTTATATCTTTTTTCTGAACGAAGAGCAAGTTGGCGATGGCAGCGAGTGAAAAGATCACACATATCCACGTGATTGGTCTTTTGTATTTGTTCTTCAGGGATATACTGAACAGAACACACGTAACGATAAAGATTAAAATGAATGAGATGTGACTGGGTATGTTTACATCCTTTCCGCGTAACGGCAGAAAGTATACAGCAAAATCGCCCAGCATACTGAGAAGAAAAGCCAACCCTATCAGCTTGACTTCTATCTGTCGTTTATCAAAAAAGATAAAAGACAGAATAACAATCAGTGCCGACAGGGTTGTTTGAATTTTAAACAACAACAGGAATGACTCCAGGGTCATAGCAGTTATTAATGATTAATTTTTATTTAGGGCAATAAGGCGGGCACAACGCACCGTCATCATACGACATATCTTTTGTAAGTGCCTGGGCACTTGTCGTTGCTGTTGCAGCGGCAGTGGCTTTGTTGGCATCGTCTGATGTCCAGATCAGTGTACCATCTTCTGTGGTTGGTACCATTACCAACTGGATTGTTTCTTTTCCATCGAAGTTAGGGTTGGGTTGATAGGTCAGAAAGAAAGTGATACCGGTACTGCCATCTTCTGCGAGCATTTTTAAAATCGCATCGCGGCCAAAGAAGACAGACTTGGTATCAACCTTCGGATCTTTTCGGAAGTGTTTCTCAAAATTCTTGATCCACTTTTCCGCATTGCTTTTGGAAGTTTTCTTTCCAACATTCGGCTTAAAATCCTTTGCCATAGGTAAAAAGGTTATGGTTAAACATAGCCGAAAAGTATTGAAAAAAATTATATCAAATTTTTTGGAGCCTGTTTGAAACCTATCTTTGGATACCGTGCGATTGAACACGGTCGCTATAAATAAATATCAGGTCTGTTTACTGACATCACTTCTATGAAACACACGAGTCACTCTAAATTAACACTCAGCGTACATGCCGGCTCACCCGGTGACGATGTTTATAAAGGTTTGGTTACTCCGGTTTATCCTTCGACTGCTTACGACTATGAGGATTTGCCGGCAACACTATATCCGCGTTACTTCAACACACCCAACCAAAACGCAGTTGCCGAAAAAATTGCTGCGCTTGAGAATGCCGAAGATGGCGTTGTATTCAGTTCCGGTATGGCTGCTATTATGACTTCCCTCCTGGCTATATTACAACGGGGTGACCATGCGGTATTTCAAAGTGATCTGTATGGAGGCACGCATTATGCCATCGTCACAGAGTTTCCTCTGTATGGTATAGACTATACACTGGTGGATGCCAGTATACCCGGCAACTTCGAAAAAGCTATCCGCCCGGAGACGAAAGTAATTTTCATTGAGACGCCTTCAAACCCAACGCTCAAAATTACAGACATAAAAGCTGTTGCCGAAATAGCGAAGCGTCACAATATTGTTACCATCATTGACAATACGTTTGCTTCCCCTGTCAATCAGAATCCTATAGATTTAGGCATCGACATTGTTACACACAGTGGTACTAAATACATAGGAGGCCATAGCGATATCAGTTGTGGTATAGCTGTGGCATCGAAAGTGTATGTTGAGAAAATACGGAAGAAGGCTGTCAATACAGGAGGTCCGTTGGATTCACACACCTGTTGGCTAGTAGAAAGAAGTTTAAAGACGCTCGTATTGCGCGTGCGTCAACAGAATTACAATGCTTTAACAATTGCCGAGTACTTAAAAACCGATTCACGTATAGGCAAAGTATATTATCCGGGTCTTGCTGATCACCCCAGCCATGCTTTGGCAAAAGCACAGATGCCCGGTGGTTTTGGTGGCATGCTTTCATTCGAAGTAAAGAAAGATGCTACTGAGTTTATGAAACGGTTAAAACTTATTAAACGTGCAGTTAGTTTGGGAGGCGTAGAATCAACAATAACAAGTCCGGTAAAAACATCGCATGCTAAAGTTGGTGCAGCCGACCGTGCCGCCATGGGTGTAACCGATAACCTGCTGCGTTTTTCTGTTGGTATAGAAGATGCTCAAGACCTGATCAATGATATAAAGCAGGCTCTCGCTTAACTATTTTTTTTACTGAGTATTATATAAGTGATGATCACGATACGAAAGGCAACCATTGCCGATATATATTTTCTGGTAGACTTTCAACAGAAGCTCGCACAGGAAACTGAAAATGTTACGCTTGATTCCGCTATACTTCACAAGGGAATGCAGGCTATGTTTGATGATCCATCAAAAGGATTTTACAATGTTGTGGAAGATAACGATACCGTTATTGGCTGCCACATGATAACGTACGAGTGGAGCGACTGGCGCAATGGTCTGGTCTGGTGGCTTCAGTCTGTGTATGTAATCGAGAGCTATCGTAAGAAAGGTATATTTAAACTGATGTACGAAAATATAGTGAACATCATACAGAAAGATCCATCCCTGATTGGACTCCGTTTGTACGTTGACAAAAGCAATGCACGGGCTATGAAGGTATATGATTCAATGGGTATGAACGGAGAACACTATACGGTTTACGAGTGGATGAAATAATGCTGTTACGGAGTATACTTCCGTATTAGAAATTCTTTCCAGGTAACAAAGGCTTTGCGCGGTGTTCCTTTTTCATCTACGATGCCGGCATCGCGCCAGCCTATATTTGCAGCGGTTGATGAATCGGTCTGTTCCCACAACTTGTCATAATCGCGAACAGCAAAGTTGATAACAAATACTGCTTTCCGTTTCAGGCAGGCATTGAGAAGATCGCGTATATATTTCTCCTGCTTATCTGCATTGGCTTCTATCGTTACTAATCCTGCGGTTGTGTTGATCGCAAAGGGTTGTGCTGCATAACCGGTTTCCGCAATGGCCAAAGGTTTATCACTGATGTTAAAGAGATCGTCAAATGTATTAACGGGATACGGATTGCCGAGCAACGATGTCAGACAAGGATAAAATGATACAGAGTATAAATCAGAATATTCCAGCAACTGTAAAACAGCAAGGCGTTGCTGTACGTGATCATTATTGCTGATGAGTCCTTTCAGTAAGTGCGCACCGGACACCGAGCAGAAAACTGCTAACTGAGGATATTTTTGTTTCAGTGCACTATATATATACTGATGAAACTCGACATACTCACTCCACACGGCCGGCTTATTTACATACAGTAAATTTGCTTCTATCGCCATATTAAAATAATCCGGATGGAAGAAGTCGATAATGCGTGTGCAATAATTCAGGTAGGCTGTTTTTACTTCATCGCTGTTGAAATGATAGCTGTCCCACGGTGCAGGCAGCGGTAAATTACTTTGTGCGTTGCGATACGAGGCCAGCCCGGTTCTTGAAAAATTTATAGGGCTAACTGATATATAGATCTTTTGTGAAGCGTTTGTCTGGTTTTTGCGAAAGGTCCAGTCGTTCGTAATCTCGTTGCTGAACTCTTCTCCGGCCAGTGCTTCCGTCCAGGGCACACCGTTATCAAACTGATGGTTTATGATATCTGCGTTTTCGCGCAAGGCATGGTAAGTATAGTTTGCTGCATCGGCAGACGACTCGTATGGAAGCGGAGTAAAGCCCATGTAGTAACTACGTGTGTGTTCATGTTCTTCCTTATCGCAGGCTAACAGCATAGCAGCTATCAAAACAAAAATTGTAACAGCTGTGGCGCTAATGGTTCTTCGTTTTTCCATCGTCAGATAAAATTTGCCGGTACACAAGTTAACAGATATCAGCCAATGAAACATCAGTACACGAAAACTTTACATGTTGTCGCAATTTTATAATTTTCAATTGCCATCTGCTGACATACTATTGACACATGATGCAGCATATTTGTACGATAAAACAATGGTGTTATGAAAGAAAAAGTTCGATGCCCCTGGTGCCTCAGTTTCGAGCAGTACAAGGAATATCACGATAACGAATGGGGTGTACCTGTTTATGATGATCGTGTACACTTTGAATTTCTGATCCTGGAAGGTGCGCAGGCAGGTTTAAGCTGGTCTACCATTCTTAAGAAAAGAGAAGGATATAGAAAAGCTTTTGCTGATTTCGACCCGGTGAAGGTTTCTAAATTTACCGAAGCACGCCTTGAAAAAATTCTGCTTGATCCGGGCATTGTTCGTAACAAGCTTAAAGTTTATGCCGCTGTTAACAATGCTAAACGCTTTTTGGAAGTGCAGAAGGAATTCGGAAGCTTCAGCGACTATATATGGGGATTCGTTGGTGGTAAGCCGATGGTGAACAAAAGAAAATCACTCAGCGAAGTTCCGGCTACGACAAAAGAATCTGATGCATTAAGTAAAGATCTGATTAAGCGTGGATTTAAATTTGTGGGCAGCACCGTGATGTATGCACACATGCAAGCCTGCGGACTGGTGAACGATCACCTTGTAGATTGCTGGAAGTATAAGAAAGTATAAATGCCGGAAGATTCCTCTCCGGCATTTATATATTAAGCCTGCTGTGATTTTGTTCTGCTTCGGATAACTTCAATGATTGGAGGAAGTATAGATACGAAGATGATTCCGAAGATCACATACGTGAAGTTGTTCTTGATAACCGGAATGGCACCGAAGAAGTAACCCAGGAAAAGAAAGCTGCCCACCCAGGTAATGCCACCAATTACATTGAAGCTTGCAAATTTACCGTAGCTCATGGTGCCAACACCGGCAATAAAAGGAGCGAACGTGCGAATGATCGGAATGAAGCGCGCATAGATGATTGTTTTGCCACCGTGCTTGTTATAGAATGCTTGTGTCTTATTCAGATAATCAACTTTCAATAATTTATACTTTCCGCTGAACGCGCGTGGGCCTATATAATTACCAACATGATAATTCACCAGGTCACCTAGTATAGCGGCAACACACAGCAGCAGAAACATAAAAAAAATGTTGAGGCCTGTATCTGGTTTTGCAATAATTGCCCCGGCCGCAAACAACAATGAGTCGCCAGGAAGAAACGGAGTAACAACCAAACCAGTCTCGGCAAAAATAATCAGGAAGAGAATGAGATACGTCCACGTTCTGTAATCACGAACAATTTCAACGAGGTGATGATCGATGTGAAGAATGAAATCGATAATCGACTTAATGAATTCCATAAGGGTTTTTGTAAGATTTAAATTCAACTATAACGCACAAAAATAACAAAGCCTTCCATGTATCACAGAAGGCTTTGTTTTATAATACTGTAAAATCTTCTCTATTATTTTCTCGGAATCAGAGCATCACGGTTTGCAGCAAGCCATGCAAACGCGGCAATCATGGTAGCGTTGTGTTTCAAATCAGGTTCAACCGCTTTATCATACAAGTCCATGCTGGTGTGGTGCGTACGTGTACCATACTCGATCGGGTCCTGGATAAATTGAAATCCGGGTAATCCGATAGCATCAAATGAAAGGTGATCTGTTCCTCCTGTATTCTGAAGTGTTAATGTTGAAGCTCCCATTTTATTGAAAGGCTTTAACCAGCTGCGGAAAACAGGCTCTACATGGCTGTTTCCCTGCAGATATACTCCGCGAAATTTACCAGTACCATTATCCATGTTCAGGTAAACAGAAAATTTCTCTGCGCCTGGTTTCAATTGTATAGAGTCGTAAGGATACGCTTTATCCATACGCTCGCCATAGATGCGTTTTACATACGAGCGTGAACCAAGTAATCCTTGTTCTTCACCACCCCACAATGCAATACGTATAGTTCGTTTCGGTGTAACTCCCAACGATTTTAAAATGCGCATTGCTTCCATCATTACAGCAGAACCTGCACCATTATCTGTAGTACCGGTACCACTGTGCCATGAGTCAAGGTGAGCACCAATCATAACAACTTCATCCTTCAGATCGCTGCCTGGAATTTCTCCGATAACATTATAACCCGGAGCGGATGGTGTAAATTCGGTTTCAAGCGCGAGCTCTAATTTTACAGTCTGTCCTTTTTGAATCTGACGAACCATTCGGTTATAATGCTCGGCAGCAACAACAACCTGCGGAAGAATTTTAGGAGCATTTGCTTTATAGGCTGATACACGTTTACTGAATGGCGTCTCTGCCGGATAAGGAATAGTCGCGGCAGATACGGTTAACGTACCATCTTCCAAACGTGCTGATGAACTCGCTTCCAATACTGCTATAGCACCTTCTTTCTGGCAAAGGTCCCATTTCAGGTAGGCCAACCGTTGTGGTTCGGTGGGAGCCTGAAATCTTCTGCCACCAAATGATTCGCTTATATCAGCATTTGCCATCTGAAGCAACGTTGAATCATTCAAGCGTGTAGCATCAGGTTTGAAACCAGGTTTTACAGGTGTGGGCAGACTGAAGAGGACAATTTTACCTTTCAGTTTTCCTTTATATTTATTGAGATCTTCTTCCTTTTTTATATCCAGGTAAACTGCTTCAGCACTTACAATTCCTTTTACACCGGGTGTCCATGCTTTTGGATACGCGATTACAGGGAAATATACCGGACCTATATTTTGCAGGCTAAACTTCTTTAACTGCCAGCCACGACCGAAATCTTCTTCCCACGTATCAAAGTGTACATTTTGTACGCCCCATGATTCCAATGTGGTCTTGGCATAATCTGCTGCTTTTTTATACCCTGGGGAATTGGTAAGACGTGGGCCATGAATATCGGTAAGCATGCTTAGAATGTCCATCACTTGTGAGCGGTCCATTCCTTCGCGTTTTATTTTTGATACCACTGCGGTATCAATTTTCTCAGGTTGCTGTGCCAGCACAACGCCCGGTATGAGCGCAGGAAGCGTAATCAAAAGGTGTTGTAAAGATCTCCTTAACATAATCAGGTTTATGAGGTTAATGATTCATGTCAAAAATAGAAAACAGTGCAGTGCCAAGAGTTACCGTTTATTTAATTTTTACATAATAAGCGGGCATGATCTTTTGATATACACCCAAGGAGGAGCCTCAATATGAAAAAGATACTGCTTTTTATACTGCTGGGATTACTCGCTTGTGATGATGATGACGACAATGGCAACAAGGTTTGCATCGATCCTTCTAAAATTGAAGATGTACTTGCATGCCCGCAGGTTGTAGACCCGGTGTGTGGTTGCGACAATAAAACGTATCAGAATGAATGTATAGCAGAAGGATCGGGCGTTACCTCGTGGACGAAAGGTGCCTGCCCGTAATTTACTTCTTAGTAGCGGCCAGCACCGCCTGTTTCTTGGTTATATAGATATGCCATACACCTTGTAATTGTTCAACACCATCGGGCATGGGCGTTACGATTGGTTTGGAGTATAGCAACGTTTCGTATTCGCTCTGCTTGTCGTCAGTATATAATTTCTGAATATTGTCCTGAACAGAACCTGTAACCATACCGGCCACATACGCTTCGATGAGTTGTTGTTCAACCATATCAGCAGTACTTCCACCGGGAACAGTCCAATGGATTTTTACTTCGTATTGACTGGCGATGGAATCTACTTTTGTTGAATCGAACTTTGTCTTCTGAAGTGCTGCAAAAACGGTTTGACCTTCATTCAGTGCTGCTGTTACAATATCGGCATCACTAAGCTTTACAATTTTTTGTTCTTCCATGCCTTCATGTAAGCGCTTGCGTTGCTCGTCAGACAATCTGCCGCCACAGGCTGTTAATACTATTAATGCAAAAAAAATAATTCGATTCATGGCAGTAAATTTCAGGCGACAAACGCCAAAATCCAAATTGATTGCATGTTCATCACAGTGTTTGTTTCATCCATCTGATGTATCGTATCTATTAGCTACCTTTGCCGACTGATTTTAGAATATGATCGAAAAACTCGAAGAAATTAAGCTGCGGTTTGAGGAAGTGGGCCTGCTCCTGGCACAACCTGACACCGTTAACGATATCAAAAAATTTTCGCAGCTCAGCAAAGAATACAGAGATCTCGAAAAAATCGTAACCAAGTATAACCAGTATAAAGATGCACGCGGCCACCTGCAGCAGGCTAAAGAGGTTTTGGAAAAAGAAAAGGATCCGGAGTTGCGTGAGCTTGCCAAAATGGAAATCGATGAACTCGAACCAAAAATTGAAGAACTGGATAGCCAGTTAAAAGAGCTGCTCATTCCGAAAGATCCGAACGATGATAAAAATGTATTGCTTGAAATTCGAGCAGGTACGGGTGGTGATGAAGCTGCAATTTTTGCCGGAGATTTATGGCGTATGTATCAACGCTTCTGCGACAAACGCGGGTTGAAAATGGCCGTGCTTGATGTAACAGAAGGTACAGCAGGAGGCTATAAAGAAGTTATCAGCAGTGTAAGCGGTGAAGGAGCTTACGGTTTGTTAAAATTTGAATCGGGTGTACACCGCGTACAACGTGTACCGGCTACTGAACAGCAAGGACGAGTTCATACTTCCGCTGCTTCAGTTGTAGCACTTCCGGAAGTTGAAGACGTAGAAGAAGTTGTTATAAACCCTGCGGATATAGAAGTACAAACAGCACGCTCCAGTGGTGCCGGTGGACAGAACGTAAACAAGGTTGAAACAAAAGTACAGCTAACGCATAAGCCATCCGGTATTGTTATTACCTGCCAGGTAGAACGCTCGCAGCACGGTAACCGTGAACGCGCGTTGCAAATGCTGAAGACAAAACTCTATGAAATAGAAGTGGAGAAACAGCAAAACGAACTGGGTACTGCACGAAGATCATTGGTAAGAAGCGGAGATCGTTCTGAAAAAATAAGAACCTATAATTATCCACAAAGCCGTGTAACCGACCATCGTATAGGCTATACGGTATATAATCTTCCTTCGGTAATGAACGGAGAGCTGGATGATTTTATAGAACAGCTTCGTATAGCAGACAGTGCTGAGAAAATGACAGAAGGTTCAAATCAATAGCAATTCTAATTGAAATATAAATTTTAGCTAATGGCGAACCAAGCTGCACAGGTTTCGTTTCTTTCATGCGAGAACGCTTTCGATCTGGAGATTGAAATAAAACAGACAGTATAAACGTCTTCAGGTATTGAAAAGAAACAAAGCGGTGAATATAGTATCAGCGCAGTTTTCATTATTTTTAAATTGAGATAAATCACAATATGAAAAAAGGACTAATTGTTATCGGAGTCATTCTTCTTATAGTTTTGATTCTGTATGGTTTTTTTGCAGGCCGTTACAACACCATGGTTGAGCTGCAGGAAAGCATTCCAAAAGAGTGGGCTCAGGTTGAAACGCAATACCAGCGCAGAGCTGATCTTATTCCTAACCTGGTAAACACGGTAAAAGGTTACGCTAACTTTGAACAGGAAACACTTACTAAGGTAGTGGAGGCCCGTGCCAGCGCTACACAGGTAAAAATCGATCCGAGTAACATTACACCTGAACAACTTCAGCAATTTCAACAGGCACAAAATGGTTTGAGCTCAGCGCTGAGCCGCCTGTTAGTAGTAGCAGAGAATTATCCTGACTTGAAAGCCAACCAGAATTTTCTTGATCTTCAGGCTCAGCTGGAAGGTACGGAGAATAGAATTACGGTAGCGAGAACCCGTTTCAACGAAGTGGTTCAGCCGTACAATGTATATATCAAGCGCTTCCCGAATAATATGCTTGCCGGTATGTATGGATTTACACCGAAGGGATATTTTGAAGCTGCAGNNAACTCTCTGCTTGCAATTAGAGAGAAGCCTGGCCGCGGTGGTCAGGCTTTATTTTTTGTTGGCCGTTAAAATTTTTGCAGCAGTTCCGTTCCTGATCAACCATTCTGCAATGAGTAAATTTGGTATCCATCCCAGCCAGGCAACAATCATATAGACATCCATAGGATGCGGATGAAAGATCAACACAATCACAAATTTCCAGGCACGTAGCGTTAAGGCAGAAAGTGTAAGGGCATAGCTGCGAAACATAAAGTTGCTGTGGCCAACGAAGTTTCTCTTCCTGATTTCAATCCAAGCTTTTATCGTAAAGAAAACCCAAAGTATACTTAGCAGGCTAAATGCGATCTGTGAAGGCAACCCGCCATTTGCATAGAGCGACATAATGAAACTTGCCGGCCCGGATATAAATACGATAATGATGATATACATTTTGCCAATCGCCCGGTGAAGAATTGAAAATTTTTTCAAGGGGTTGTAGAACTGCGTAAATCCGGCAATCAACAGAAATATACTTGAGAGTACATGTATAAAGAAGGCAGTCTTCCAGATCGGGTTATGAATAACCCACTGTTTGATCTTTAAAAATTTAACGTCTGTGTCCAGCGATAGATAGGGCAGCGTTATCCGAATCATTAACAGCGTAAAGAATAAGAGTAAAGCAAAACGGATAATTTTAGTCGCTTTCATGATCGGAAGTATAAATCTCCTTAACTTAAAATTAAAATCAAACCAGAACCCTCTATGAAAAGTCTGTTTGTGTATAGTTTCGTATTTCTATTCGCCCTGGCATCGTGTGGTAAAAAAGAAACCGCTGAAGATAAAGCCGAAGCCAACGCCCCGGCTTCTGCTGATACAACAACCATCATGAAACCTGTTAAGATTGATGCGCGGAAGATTGGTCCCGAAAAATCTTCAGAACAGAAAATGATAGAAGAAGCCATAGCCCTGATGCGCGTAAATGAATCGCTGCCAATTGTAGGGTACTGGGTTGGTGCGTTTGGAAAGAATAAGATAAATATAGCGATGGCGGGCATTTCAAATAATCAGGCAATAGGCTATACGGTGTGTGCCGGTAATTACAGACCTATTGAAGGTACAGTATCTGTGAAGGGAGATTCTATATATACCTTTCAAATGAAAGAACCTGGAACAGACCAATACGATGGCGAATTCCATTTTATCATTAACACGAATAGAGGCGTTATGGAAGGCTCGTGGTTGCCTTTCAAGAAAGGTGCTGCCAGCCCCAAGAAGTTTGTCTTAACGAAAAAAGTATTCGAGTACAACACAGATGTAGGAATCTATCCGCAGGCATCAAGCGAGCTGTTGGGAGAAGCAGATGTAGAAAATATGTTAGAGGAGGAGCTTGAAGTAATGCGAAACGAAATTTATGCGCGCCACGGTTATTCTTTTAAAGATAAAGAGATGCGTGCCCGGTTTGATTCTACATCATGGTATATACCGATGGGGGTTGATATTCGAGAACAACTGACCGATATAGAAGTGCAGAACATTGATCTTATATACCGGTACGAAGAATACTACGCAGAGAATTATGATTCGTACGGCCGATAAAAAATAAAGGTCATCTGTTTAGATGACCTTTATTATATCTATAAAAAGCTGAGAATTACTCCGCTACCAAACTCTTCTCTAACATAAACTCAGCGATCTGCACTGCGTTGGTTGCAGCACCTTTACGGAGGTTATCAGCAACAATCCACATGTTCAATGTGTTTGGTTGTGATTCATCTCTGCGCAAGCGACCTACAAATACTTCATCACGACCGTGTGAGTTGATAGGCATCGGGTAAATGTTATTCTTCGGATCGTCCTGAACAATTACACCCGGAGTATCTGCCAGTATAGAACGTACTTCGCTCAGTTTGAAGTCTTCGTAGAACTCTACGTTAACAGCTTCTGAGTGACCCCCTACAGAAGGAATACGTACGGTAGTAGAAGTAACGCCAATCGTATTGTCGTTAAGAATCTTGCGCGTTTCATTCACCATCTTCATTTCCTCTTTGGTATAACCGTTGTCAAGGAACGAGTCAATGTGTGGAAGAGCATTCATATCGATCGGGTGCGGATAAACCTTAGGGCCGTCAATGCCTTTACGTTCGTCCATCATTTGTTGAACTGCATCTTTACCTGTACCGGTTACTGACTGGTATGTAGACACAACAATTCTTTTGATCTTATATTTTTTATGCAGCGGCGCTAATGCCATTACCATTTGTATGGTAGAGCAATTAGGGTTCGCGATAATGCGATCGTCAATCGTAATAACATGACCATTGATTTCAGGAACAACCAGTTTCTTGGTAGGGTCCATTCTCCATGCAGAAGAGTTGTCGATCACGATCGTACCAACTTCGGCAAATTTAGGAGCCCACTCCAGTGAAGTTCCTCCACCAGCAGAGAATACAGCAACATCAGGAGCAAGCTTTATAGCTTCTTCCATGCTTTTTATAGTATACTCCTTACCCTTAAACTTAAGCTTCTGACCTACCGATTTAGCAGAGGCTACTAAATACAATTCATCAAATCTAAAATCTCGTTCCTCCATTACTTTGAGGATCTCCTGGCCCACGAGTCCGGTGGCGCCTACAACTGCGATTTTCATTTTATTTTGTACTTTTAAGTTTTAAGGTTTGCAAAAGTAATCTATTCCGTTGTGCCTAATAAAAACATGCAACAAATATTCATATTTTCTATTCTGAAAACGTTTACGAAAAACACATTCATAACGTTTTTCCTTCTTGTTTATAGCCAACAACTGTTCGCTCAAGTCATTGATAGCTTTGATGATAGCGATTTCCTGGTTAATCCGGCATGGTCTGGTAACACCACAAAATTTTCAGTTACCGACAATCAACTAAAATTACAGGCTCCGGCTGTTACCGATGCTGCGTACCTTTCGTTGCCAAGTCGTGCCGTTAACGATGCAAGCTGGGAGTTCTATACTCGCTTCGCGTTTAATTCTTCCAGTACAAACTATGCAAGGGTATATCTGGTTTCCAGTCAGGCTGATCTTTCAGATACACTGAGCGGATATTTTGTGATGCTTGGCAATACTGCCGATGAGATCAGCCTCTATAAACAATCGGGCTCCACACGTACAAAGATCATTGACGGCACCGATGGCAAATTAAACGCGGCATCCGTGGAGGTTAAAGTAAAAGTAACGCGAGATGCCTCTGGCAACTGGCAGCTATACTCCGATGTTGGCCTCTCCGGAAACTATATATTGGAGGGGAGCGCTACCGATTTACAATTTTTTTCTTCCGCGTATTTTGGTGTGTACTGTAACTACACGGCTACACGTTCTGATAAATTTTACTTTGATGATTTTATAGCCACTGGTAATCCGTATATACCTCCTGCTCCGCCAACGCATAAGGACGTAATCTTTACTGAGATCTTTGCAGATCCATCGCCACGTGTAGAGTTACCGGAAGTTGAATACCTCGAAATATATAACCGGGGGAGTCAATCTTACAATCTCGCAGGTTGGAAACTAACCGATGGTACTTCGGTTGCTACGCTGCCGTCCTATACATTAGCGCCCGGTGGTTATCTTTTATTGTTGGCATCGTCTTCGTCTGCAGCCTACAATACAACAGAGAATATACTCGGACTGAGTTCTTTCCCCTCGCTAAATAATGCCAGCGACAAAATTGTTCTGAAGTATAAAGATGGATTGACAATTGACTCTGTTCACTACACCGATGCCTGGTATAGAAGTGATGATAAAAAAGAAGGTGGCTGGTCGCTTGAGCTAATCGATCCCGCAAATATCTGTGGTGAAGAAAATAACTGGACAGCATCGGAGGATGAGACAGGTGGAACACCCGGTAAACAAAATTCAGTCTTTGCCAACAAACCTGATCTTACAGGACCAAAGTTACTTGCGACAGTTCCCGTAAATGCCTCTCAAATTGTTTTACAGTTTGATGAGAAGCTATCGCGTGAACAGCCGTTGCAGAGCAGTTTTATTTTTGAGCCAACAGTAAATATTGGTTCAATAACATTCGCAGATGAATCACTGCGAAGCATCAAGCTCGAACTGAGTTCTCAACTTCTCACGAATACACTTTACACCGTAACACTAAACGGTATATATGATTGTGCCGGCAATGCTATCCGGAACAATTTTAATACAAACGAATTTGCATTACCGGAACAAGCAGATTCATTGGATGTAAAAATCAACGAAATACTTTTTAACCCCCGGCCTACAGGTACAGACTTTGTTGAGATCGTTAATACATCAAACAAATTTCTGAATCTTAAAAACTGGTCGCTGGCAACATTTGAGAATGATAGTATCGGTAAGTTATACCCGATTACCGATCAGGATATACTTTTAAAACCCGGTGCTTACCTGGCGTTAACCGAAGATGCTGATATACTAAAAGGCGAATACCCGCAAACTAGTATGGAGAATGTGCTGGAAGTAAAAGATATACCAGCCTGGAGCGATGATGCCGGCTCTGTTGCTGTGGTTACTGATCGTAAACAGACTATAGATCATTTCTCATACTCAAAAAGCTATCATTCTGTTTTTATAAAGGACGAAGAAGGTGTTTCGCTGGAAAGAATATCTTTCACGGAGATCACCAACGATCGTAACAACTGGAAATCTGCAAGCACCACCAGCGGTTATGCTACACCCGGACTTATAAATTCAAATTCACGAGCAGAAGCGATAGCATCAGCTGAAGAAGTGATTGTATCGCCAGAGATATTTATACCCGGCAGCGGCCAGCCCGACTTTACGGAAATACAGTATAAATTCAACCAGGGTGGTTATGTAGCGAATGTGAAAGTGTTTGATGCCAACGGGCGAATGATAAAGGAACTTGCTAATAATACGCTGCTCGGCACGGAAGGTTTTATCCGCTGGGATGGCGATCGTGCCGATGGCTCAAAAGCCAGAATAGGTTACTACATGGTGTGGTTCGAAGTGTTTGATACTGCCGGAACCGTTAAGACTTACAAAAAGAGATTAGCCGTAGCATCCAGATTTTAATTTTGATCGGATGCTATATAGTATTCTATAGCAGTATCTTTTTTGTTACTGCTATAGAATAGATACTTGTTATTTCAATTGCTTCAGGTATAGTTGAATGGTGTTCTCCAGGCCCAGGTAAAGTGCATCACAGATCAGCGCGTGTCCAATCGATACTTCATCCAGGTAAGGAATATTCTGCTTCAGAAATTTCAGGTTGTGCAAGTCCAGGTCATGTCCTGCATTTATACCTATACCACCTTCTTTTGCTACGCGAGCACTTTCGATATAGGGCTTGATGGAAACTTCTTTACTTACCAGAAATTCGCTGGCATAGGGTTCAGTATATAGTTCAACACGATCGGCACCAATCGCTATAGCACCTTCAACCATCCGGGGTGAAGGATCAACAAACACAGACACACGTGCACCGTGCGATTTTATTTCCTGACAGATATCACGAAGCAATGAAGCATTTTTTATAGTGTCCCATCCTGCGTTTGAAGTAATAGCATCGGGTGCGTCCGGCACCAGCGTTGCCTGTGCAGGTTTAGTCTCGCGTATAATTTTCAGGTAACGTTCGTCAGGATATCCCTCTATATTAAACTCGGTCGTTACTACATCTTTCAACTGTATAACATCGCTATAGCGAATGTGGCGTTCGTCCGGCCGCGGGTGTACCGTGATACCCTGTGCTCCAAAGCGCTCACAGTCAATAGCTGCCATGATAACATCGGGATTATTTCCTCCTCTGGCATTTCGGAGTGTTGCAATTTTGTTAATATTGACGCTTAGTTTGGTCATGAGTATAGAACGCTTCGGTGGAAAAAATGATCAGCTAAATTTGATTTCGCAAAATAATATTAAAGACAAAATTTTATGAGCCTCAAACAACAAATTGATAACGACATTAAAAAAGCAATGTTAGCCAAGAGCAAAGAAGAACTCGAAGCACTGCGCAGTATTAAGTCGCTTATCTTGTTGGCTGAAACTGAAAAGGGTGGCAGCGGTGATGTATCTTCCGATGTTGAGAATAAATTACTGGTGAAAGCTGCCAAGCAACGGAAAGAATCTGCTGATATATTTTCACAACAAGGCAGAAAGGATCTTGCAGATAAGGAAGTGTTTCAACTTGAAATTATAAATCGCTATTTACCCAAACAGCTTTCTTCTGAAGAGATAGAAGCAGAAGTAAAGAAAGTTATAGATGAAGTTGGTGCTAAAGGTCCGCAAGATATGGGCAAGGTTATGGGTACTGTTACCAAGAAACTGGCAGGACAAGCGGATGGAAAAGTTATTTCCGAACTCGTAAAAAAACTGCTGACGAACTAAGTGCCTGTTAAAATCTGTTTAGGTGGAGGTCAATCCATATAAGGTAATCAATTTTTATTAATTGTTCTTAGCGTATTGGGGAACTGCATTGAAAATAAATTTTTCATACTGATCATTTTTTTTCCTTACTTATCAACATTAATTCATCGACATGGCCATTTTGGTTAAAGAAGAGAACGGGTTCAAGTTTGTAGACGAAGGACAAGGCGAGCCATTGGTTTTGCTGCACGGTTTGTTCGGAGCACTCAGTAATTGGGAAGGAGTAGTAAACCGTTTCTCGAAGAACTTCAGAGTTGTTATTCCGATGCTTCCAATCTATGAGATGCCTATAAAAGAAGCCGGACTTGAAGGACTGCGTAAATTTTTGGAAGACTTTGTGGCTTTTAAAGGCCTGAAGGATATGATCATCATGGGTAATAGTCTCGGTGGTCACGTTGGATTGATCTATACTTTGAAAAACGGTGATAAAGTAAAAAAACTGATCCTTACCGGCAGCTCGGGTTTGTTCGAAGATTCGATGGGAGGTTCTTATCCCAAACGTGGAAATTATGAGTACATTAAGGAACGCGTTTCCTATACTTTCTACGATCCGGCCGTTGCATCGAAGGAACTGGTAGATGAAGTTTTTGATATTACGAAGAGTATTCCCAAGTGTATGCGTATTGTTGCCATTGCCAAGTCCGCACAACGCCATAACATGGCCGAAGAAATTCCAAACATTAAAGCACCTACATTGTTGGTATGGGGTTTGAATGATACTATAACACCACCGATGGTGGCGCATGAATTTAACAGGCTGATACCAAATTCAACGTTGAAGTTTATAGACAAGTGTTGCCATGCTCCGATGATGGAACATCCTGAAAAATTCAATGAGTTAGTGGAAGACTTTTTACTTCAGTAGCGTTATATAAAAAAAACACAACAGCGTGATCGCAGAAGATTTAATAAACCACATGATTCCTCCTTTGAAGGGATCGGACGATGCTCACAAGGCTATCGTGTGGATGGAAGAATTTCGCTGCAATTACCTGCCGGTGGTGGACGATGGTAAACTGCTGGGCTTCATTTCTGAAGAGATCATTCTGGAAACCAACGACATTGAAAAGAACGTGCGGGATTTTAACCTCACCGGTCAGCAATGTTTTGTTCAACTGGACACACACTTCTACGACATTCTGAAAGTAGCTGCCGAGCATAAATTACAAATGGTGGCGGTACTTAATGAAGACACCACATACTTCGGTGTTATTACCGTACAAGATACGCTCACTTCGTTCGCGCAGACAGCAGCGGTGCAAATGCCGGGTGGAATACTGGTGTTGTCAATGAATCACATTGATTATTCATTGGCAGAGATAAGCCGTTTGATCGAAGAGAATCACGCGAAAATATTAAGCAGTATATTAAAAGAGGATCCGCTTGATCCGGGTAAGATCCGTCTTACGTTGAAGATCAATCAACAGGATCTCTCTCGTGTTGTTGCTACACTCGAACGCTTTGGCTACAAAGTGATAGGTCGTTACCAGGACACCAAACCGGTTGTAGGCGAGAAAGATCGTATCGATATGCTGCTGCGCTATCTTGATATATAGTACATCTATATCTCAAGTGAAAGCAATAATTTTATCCTTCCAAAAATTCTTCAAGCAAACTCATCGAGCTGGTCAGTCCTTTATACTGAAGTGCTTCAGGCGACATGCTACGCAGTGCTTTTAGCAGTAGATTTTTTTCTTGTTGACTCAGCTCATCCACGCGATAAAAATATGTGCGGATGGTAAACAGAAATGCATTGGCCTCTGCCAGCCCCACCAGGTTTTGCCGCTCCGTGCGTATAAACCATCCGTTGTTTTTGTGATGTGTGCGACCTTGCCAGTTTGCAATGTCTTTATCACGAGGTGCAGTCGGGTGATGATTCAGTCGTGTGTCAGTGGCAATTCCCCAGGCGAAGCGGGTAAAAGGCGTGCTGGCATGTATAACAGACTCCAGCATTTTACGATAATGCTGCAAAGTTTTTTCCATACCGGGCACAGGTATATGCACCGCAGAAAACGGTCTTCCGATTTTTTCTTCGGGAGCCCAGTGATTCGGTGAACACAAATGTATAGCCGTTACCCAATCATCATTGTTACTCAATTGAACAACCGCTATATCTTCCTGCACCTGGCAACAGAGTGCATCAAACAACGACTGGTAAGAATCACCCGTGATACTTAACCAATCTTCATTCCACCAGAACTCTTCGTGTGTGGTGTTGTTAATGAAATGCCTGTCGGTATAATTTATATTAAACTGCTGCGGATGCTCCTGCTCAAATTGCTTTACCAGGTATTGATTAACGCTGCGCATTGTTTCAGACTGCACCGTTGCTTCACAATAGTATTTATGAATATTTTCCTGCCGGCAATCTTTCTTGTTGTTAAGGTATAACTCGTACAATTCGTCAATCTGGAAGATCAACGCATCGTGCCCCTCTGCCTTGGTGGTTGAAACCAGACCCGGAGCTGTTGAATATATACCTGAAAGAAAGGGCAAATACCGCATACACGATGGTGGCAGATATACTATATATTACGAGAGCCATTTCATAACCAGATCCACAAACTCCTGTGGCCTTTCAGCCTGTACCCAGTGGCCAGTCTCCATGGTTTCAAGCGTGGCTTGTGGAAATACTTCTTTGATTCTATCCAGATCAGTATCGCGAACATAGTTTGACCTTCTTCCCCTGATAAACAATGTTGGCTTATCAAATTTACCCGGATACTGCATATCGACACCAATGTTAGCGAGCTGCTGCGTTATAAGCGGCAGGTTAATCTTCCATGAGAAACCTCCTTCTGCTTTTCGCTGCAGATTTTTCAAAAGGAACTGGCGCACATCAACTTCGGGAACATACGCTGCGAGTGCTTCATCTGCTTCATTGCGCGAAGCCAGTGTATCAATCGCGATAGCATTTAACCCTTTCAAAATAGTATAGTGCTCGAGGTCATAATACCGAGGGGCGATATCAACCACAATCAATTTTGATAACGAGTCAGGATGAGCGAGCGCAAAATTCATTGCAGTCTTTCCGCCCATCGAGTGGCCCAGTATAACCGGTTGTTCCAGCTTCTGGTCATCTATAAATTCCTTCAGATCATTTACCATCGTAGCATAATCAAATGAGTTGCCGTGGTAAGACTGGCCGTGGTTGGCCTGGTCGATGGTATATACTGTATAGTTGTTATTGGATAAGAAACGTGCCTGTGTTAACCAGTTATCAGACGAACCAAAGAGGCCGTGCAGAATAACCAGAGTTTGTTTTTTTGATGCACTGGCATCAGCCGGCAGGTATTCTCGGAAGAACAATTTCATTTCGAATGAGCGTTATGTGAAATTTTAAAAAAGTAAAAAACGTATGCGGCTTTCGGATTTTCAAGCATTAAAAATAAAGATCGCGCGTGGAAATTTTTTCAATGTATAAAGACCAACATAAAAATCCTGCAAATCGATCCTGATAATCCCGGAATCCACTGAATCCTGATATATATTTGAACCCTTTTAATTTTCGCATGGAGCTTACAAACGGAACTTACACCATTCAAGGCATTGACGTTCTTAAACTTGCAAACCAGTTTGGTACCCCGCTATATGTGTATGACGGAGCCCGNNAAGTATGCTGCAAAAGCACTTACGAATATCTCGATACTAAAACTGATGCGCAAGAACGGTGTGGGTATGGAAGCCGTTTCGCTTGGCGAAGTGCGCCTGGCACTACGGGCGGGCTACCTGCCGGGAGAGATAACCTTTACGCCCAGCGGTGTTGATTTTAGCGAAATTGAAGAAGCTGTTACAATCGGTGTGGCAATCAATATTGACAACCTCTCAACGCTGCAAAAATTCGGAGCACGGTATAAAGATACGTATCCCTGTGGCCTCAGACTTAACCCCAATATTATGGCGGGGGGAAACATCAAGATTTCTACGGGGCACAGCAATTCAAAGTTTGGTATATCTGTATTGCAGCTTGCTGAGATCCTTACATTAATGAAAACATTCAGCATCCGCATTAGCGGCTTGCATATACATACCGGTTCGGATATAAAAGAGACGGAAGCATTTTTGAAAACTGCGGAGGTACTTTTCGAAGCAGCTAAAAGTTTTCCCGATCTTACCTTCCTTGATTTTGGAAGCGGCTTTAAAGTTGCCTATAAAGATGGCGATATAGTTACCGATATACAGGAGCTTGGTGGTAAACTGGCAAAAGCCTTTAACGAATTCTGTGAGCGTTACGGACGCAACCTGGAGCTTTGGCTCGAGCCTGGTAAATTTTTAGTAAGTGAGGCCGGCACTATGCTGGTGCAGGTAAATGTAGTGAAGCCCACACCAACTGTAACGTTTGCCGGAGTGAATTCAGGTTTGAACCACCTCATTCGTCCGATGATGTATGATGCATACCATCACATCATCAATATATCGAATCCATCAGGTGCTAAACATAAATATACTGTTGTAGGCTATATATGTGAGACCGATACATTTGGCAGTGATCGGGAGTTGAATGAAGTTCGCGAAGGTGATATTCTCGCTTTTAAAAATGCAGGTGCCTATGGATTCTCGATGGCTTCTAACTATAACTCCCGGGTTAGACCTGCCGAGGTGCTGATTATAAACGGAGAAGCCAGGCTCATCCGCGAACGTGAAACGTTTGAAGACCTACTGAAAGGTCAGGTAGTGATCGACATTTGATTTGTTAAAATTTGTTAATCGGCCCTACTTTTTATTCGCTGTAAGACCTTTCTGCTAAAGGATGAACTTTTTTGGATCGTTGTTCGCTATTTTAGCGACCAATTTTCTTTTCCATGCTAAAACGAATTATTTTTTGCCTCTTTCTGGCCATATCTGCAAGTATTGCCAGTGCACAGGTACTTCAACCTGCCAAGCTCTCAGCGGAAACACCATCTAAATCCTATAAAGTTGGTGATGTTATAGAGCTGGTATTTAAAGCATCTATTCAAAAAAACTGGTATATCTATTCTGTAGGCTTCGATCCGGATTGCGGACCCGTGCCGATGTCGGTGACACTTGATAAAGATCCGAGCTATGAACTGGTCGGTTCATTGGCAGCTATACAAGATAAAACCAAGCATGATAAGATCTTTGATTGTGATGTGCGAATCTTCGAAGGTAGTGGCGAGTTCAGACAAAAAATAAAAATACTGTCGCCATCACTTGTTCTGAAAGGTACATATGAGGGTCAGGTATGTTCAGAAGTAGAAGGTAAGTGTGTTTTGTTTGATGGTGATCTTCTGTTCGGAGCTATAAAAGTTGAAGGTGCAGCGATCACTCCAGCGAAGCAGGAGGAAAGTGCAGCTCCAAAAGCTGATGTTGAAAAAACAGAAGAGAAAGTCACAGCTACTAAAGAGAACATCAACCCATCTGTTGACACAGCGAAAACAGTAACAGCACAGAATACATCCAATGATACTTACGGGGCGATTAAAGGACCTGTACTTGATCAGACTTTGATCAAAGAAGATCCTGCCAAGAATTCTTTCCTCGGATTTTTTATACTCGCATTCATTGCAGGTCTTGCAGCCCTGTTAACTCCTTGCGTTTTCCCAATGATACCAATGACGGTAAGTTTCTTTACACAAGGCCGTTCTAAATTTCAGGCGCTGCTATACGGACTTTCCATCATTATCATATATACTTTGATCGGTGCCGCTATAGCTCCACTCATGGGCCCCGAAACAGCAAACCATCTTTCAACGGAGTGGCTACCCAACCTGATCTTCTTTATTGTGTTTATTGTTTTCGGCCTCTCCTTCCTCGGACTGTTTGAGATCACGCTGCCGGGAACATTCATCAATAAAGTAGATCAGCAATCGGAGAAAGGCGGATTGATTGGCGTGTTCTTCATGGCGTTTACACTCGTACTCGTTTCTTTCTCGTGCACAGGTCCACTGGTAGGAAGTATACTCGTGTCTTCAGCCGGTGGTGAATTTCTCAAGCCGATTGTTGGTATGTTTGCATTCTCATTGGCGTTTGCAATTCCGTTTACGCTGTTTGCATTCTTCCCGGGCTGGTTAAGCTCCATGCCGAAATCGGGTGGCTGGTTGAATGCCGTTAAAGTTGTATTAGGCTTTATCGAGATAGCATTAGCATTTAAATTTTTAAGTATAGCAGATCAGGCGTTCCATTGGGGAATTCTGGATCGTGAGATCAACATCGCCATCTGGATTGTGATTGTATTGCTGATTGGTATATACCTGATGAAAGGTTTTCGCCTGCCGGGCGATACTGGTAAAGATGCCGAAGATAAACGCGTCAGCATCATCAGGCTTACTTTTGCTACCATCGCTTTTGTGTTCGTAGTATATATTACGCCCGGCATGTGGGGTGCACCACTAAAGGCACTGGCCGGATATTTACCTCCGATGCATACCCATGATTTCGACTTGATTGCAGCATCGCGAAATGCCAAACCTAACCAGATCTGTGATGAACCAAAGTATGGCGAATTCCTGCACTTGCCACATGGTATAAATGGATACTTTGATTA
>DJFR01000147.1:49557-55860 GCA_002432545.1 Flammeovirgaceae bacterium UBA5867
GTATGGTCTGATCCACAAGTGCTCGATAAACTGAAGAATGAATTTGTAGTGGTAGCACTATATGTAGATGATAAAACAGAACTGCCGGAATCAGAATGGTATACTTCCAAGTACGACAACAAAGTGAAGAAGACCATCGGTAAGCAAAATGCCGATTTACAAATAGCGAACCTCAACAACAACGCACAACCTTTCTATGTGCTGGTTGGTAAAGATGAGCGTGTACTCGTTACACCATACGGCTACGACAAGAGCGTTGAAGGCTTCATAAAATTCCTGGACGAAGGCAAAAAGAAATTTAAAGAGCTTTACTGATATCTTTCTCCTCCCGGCAATTATCGAGACAGATGTATGCAGAAAAAATACAAAGAGCTTTCTGCATACATCCTGCCCTGCGGATAACAAGTGCCTGAGGTGTATCTCAGTCCTAAATACTACGCATTCCTCACAGCTCAAAACTCGCGGCTCAAAACTTAATTTATAGCATCCTCGAAGAGTTCTACAACAGGTTCCTTTCCGAGTTTTACCGACACGATATCAAAACGAATGTGTCCATGCCAATCTGTTGTGTAGATATACTCTTCAGCTGCGTCAAAAATTTTATTGACTTTGCGCGCGTCTACAAATTCTTCCGGTTCCCCGAAATCGTTCGAGCTGCGTGCCTTTACTTCCACAAAAATAAGCCAGTCGTCCCGCTTTATGATCAAATCGATCTCGGCATGTTTATATCGATAGTTTCGTACAACAATTTCGAATCCCTTCTTCATCAGAAATTCTGCGGCAAGCTGTTCGCCTTTTCTGCCAATGGTAGTTTTATTTTCCACAACGGGTTTAATGTGTTTAGGTGTTTACGTTTGTACATGTTTATGTGAGTGAAGTGTGGAGGGTATGGTTGTTGGTCAAATATTTTGCTGCTATACTTGATGGTTATATCGTATCTTTGAAAACCCAAATTACGAACTATGTCGTCTACGAAAAAATACATTGAAGGCTTTACACGTCAGTTGGCAGATGCTTTGAAGATCGGACAATCGCTNNAGTCCGCATACATTATTTATAGCATGCTCCTATAGCGGCAATGCCGAAGAAACAGTTTCGGCACTCAATAAAGCTTTATTAAAACGTGCACAGGTTATAGCCATCGCGTCTGCTGGCAAATTGCTCGACATCTGCCGTGAATACAACCTTCAATATATACAGTTGCCTTCCGGGTCTGATAGTCCGCGTGCCATGCTGCCCTATAACATGATAGCCCTGCTATATGTACTATACCATACCAACCTGATTGGTGCTGCGTTTATAAAAGAAACCGAGAACTCCATTGAGTTTTTGGATCGCGGTGAAAAGGGAATTCAGTCGGAAGCAGAACTCATCGCCAAAAAGCTGAAAGGCAAACTCCCCGTTATTTACTGCGACAACCGGCTTCATGCGATGGCAATTCGCTTTCAGCAACAACTAAATGAAAATGCAAAGCAGCTCGCACATACCAATACTTTCCCCGAAATTAACCATAACGAAATTGCCGGCTGGCGTTACCCGGAAGCATTGATGCCGATGCTGCAGGCAGTATATCTTTACTCCGACCACGACCATGAGCGTGTAGAGAAACGTATGGAGATAAGCCGCGATCTTTTTGAAAAGAACTCAAAACCGGTTATTGATATTATTGGCGAAGGCGCATCGCTGCTGGAACAGTATTATTACCTGATACATCTTACCGACTGGATATCATATTTTCTGGCGAAGGAAAACGGTGTGGAACCGGATGCAAATGATACTATAGTATATCTGCGAACCGAACTGGACAAACAAAAATAGAACTTGTTTTAACGTTGTTTCGTTGTAACTTTAGAAAACCAATATGGCAAGGCTATGAAAGCACCTATTAGTAAGCGAACACGGAAGATTCTTGACAATCCGCAGTTAGCCAAGCAACTTATGTTAGCCATTATTGCCGATCGCCTCGTGGAACGTTCTATGATCTCTGAAGATGAACGCCCCACTATAAAAGTTGACGGAGAAGAACTGAAGCTTGTAAGGCTGAAAGCGATCGATAAGAAGTAAGAAACGTTTTTGGAGGGTTATGCATGAATCTCATTCTTGGGTCGATTTTTCTATTTATACTCATCATTCCCGGGCTGGCATTCCGGTATTCGTATCTGCACGGAACATACTCGAAGCAATCCTTTAAGATCTCGGCTGTCGATGAGATTTTCTGGGCTATTCTGCCTGCACTCTTCTTTCAACTGGCCGGTATTGTTATCGTTGAGCACCTCACAGCGTATCAAATACAACTGGAGCTGATCTACCAAATCATCACCGAATCAAGCAGCGATATCAATTTTGAGATCATCCGCCAGAGCATCCTATATTTTCTCATATACCTGGTGTCCATGATCGGCATGTCAGTCACGCTGGGATTGTTAGTGCGTCTCATCGTACGCAAATTCAGATTCGATCTGAAGTATCCGTTCCTTCGCCTTAACAATGAATGGTATTACTTATTCAGTGGAGAGATACTCGATCTCGAAAAACCAGGAGAATCGAAGAACATAGACCTTATACAGGTAGATGTACTCATGCAAACCGGAGAAGGGCCACTGGTATATAGCGGTACACTTGAAGACTACTTTCTGTCGAAAGACAACGGGCTTGATCGTATATACCTTTCTCAAGTATATCGCAGAAAGATGCAGGAAGATCTGAAACGCAACGAACGCAATGTGGGCTACCTGGAACGTTACCTGGATGAGCGTTACTACTCCATGCCAGGCGATCTGTTTGTTATTACCTATGGTGAAATCCTGAACCTGAACATAACGTACCATGTGTGGTCTAACATTCTGGACGATGAAGTAAACGCCAATGAACAGCATACCGAATAAAAAAGTAAAGTTTATAGACCTGGGGTTGAAGGATTATCAGGAGGCGTGGGATTACCAGGTTTCTTTGTTCGACAAAGCGCTCGCCATAAAATCAGAGAACAGAAATCTTCCTGCTGAAGAACAAAAGATCACCGACAATTACCTTCTCTTTTGTGAACATCCGCATGTATTTACATTGGGTAAAAGCGGAGATGAGAAGAACCTGATTATATCAAAAGAAGAATTGAATGCCGTGCATGCCACGTATCATCACATTAATCGTGGAGGCGATATAACGTATCATGGTCCGGGGCAGATTGTCGGCTATCCGATTATTGATCTTGAAAATTTTTTTACCGATATCCACAAGTATATGCGTTTGATGGAGGAGTCGGTTATACAAACGCTGAAAGAATATAGCATTGAGGCAGGAAGAATTGCCGGCCTCACCGGAGTGTGGATCGATTTTGAAAATGAGCGAAAGGCACGTAAAATTTGTGCCCTCGGTGTGAAAACAAGTCGTTGGGTAACCATGCATGGTTTTGCTTTTAACATTAATCCCGACTTACGATATTTCGCTTACATCGTACCGTGTGGTATTCAGGATAAAGCGGTGACATCGCTGGAAAAAGAACTTGGTAAAAAAGTTGACTTCCGCGAAGCGCAGGAGATCCTCAAAGAAAAATTTCGTGAACAGTTTGATATGGAGTGGCTATGATGAAGGACATTGAAAAACCCGAAGTGAAAAATGTAACGCTGGCCGTTGCGCGCAAAAAAAGTATAGGCGAAACAGATGAATGGAAAGTATATCTGATCAACAACAATGATTTCGCTATTGAAAACACACTTGTAGCCAGCAAAGGTTATGGTGAGAAAGATGGGGAGCAGCAAACCACATCTATACTGCGACACTACCTCGATACCATTGCTGCAAACAGCGCGGTTTTGATCGAGCCGATTGATCCATCGGTGTTTCACCTCAACAATGAATACTGGGTAAGTTACTATATAGGCAGGCAGATTTTTGATAAGCGTTTTGTGTTCGTGCCGGATACGATTTGTGAAGAGAACATTACGTTTATAAAAGAGTTGGAGATGGAGGGCGTACTCCATTCTTAACAGGCGAAGACAAACTACTCCTAACCTTATATATGAAAATAGTTTTTAAGAAGCGTCTCGTACGCACGATCGGTATTTTACTGATTGGGTTCTTCGTGCTGTTCATCTTCCGTTTTATCTATGGATATTCTACCGGCCTTTCGGAAGTGCAGGAAGAATATTTTTCAGATTTCTTCTCCAATCTCGAAGACGTAAAACGGAACTATGCCAGCGATAGCTATAAATTCAAGACCTATCAGGAACCAAGTTCGGTACAAAGTCAACAGCCGCACGAGTTTGATGTCAGTCAGAAGTACGAAAAGACCGCCACTATAAAATCAAAGTCTTCCGATTTTGACAGCGATGAAAAAAAACTCCGCGATCATATCAAAAAACAAAATGGTATTATCCAATACGAAGAGGATGCCGGTAAACGTGGCAATCGATCACTTCATTTACTCATTGGTATACCTCCTGCCAGTTTTGATTCTTCGTATGCTGATATGCTGAAGATCGGTAACATTCGGTCGAAAGAAATTACCAAGATTGACAAGACGAACGAGTTCAAAAATCTCAATGCTAAAAAAGCGTCACTTGAAATTACACGTCAGTCATTGCTGGATATAAAAAAGCAGAGCGGACGAATTGAAGAGTATATCAATTTGCAGAATCGTATTCTTGAAATAGAACAAGAATTGCAAGGCCTCGGAGTATTGTTAGGCGACTTCGATGAAGAGAATGAATTTTGTACCATTCGCTTCTCATTGCTCGAAGGCAGGGAGGTAAAAGTAAGTACACTACATCGGATAAAGGTAGCGTTTGAGTGGACTGCACAATACTATCTTTTATTTGTAGCGATTGCCGCAGTGGCCAGTATATTTGCGTTCTTCTTCCTGTTGATCATTGATAAATTGATACCGGGAATAATTAACAAGATCAATCAGTAAAAACCGATGTATGAATCCTGAGCTGCGCGAAATTTTATTCCTCGACATTGAAACGGTATCGCATACCTATGATTTTAATTTGCTTGACGAGCGATTGAAGTCACTCTGGATGCGAAAGGCCTCGCATTTGCGCAGAGACCCGAGCCAGACGGATGAACAGATATACCTTGATCGCGCTGCTATATTTGCCGAGTTCGGAAAAGTTATCTGCATCTGTGTAGGTAAACTGTACGAAGCTGAGAATGGCGTGGTGACGCTGCGCACAAAAGCATACTATGGCGATGATGAAAAAGCCTTGCTCACGGAATTCAAATGCATGCTTGAAAAACTGAATGCATCTACAGAAAGGCTTTGTGCACACAATGGTAAGGAATTTGACTTTCCATACCTGTGCAGAAGAATGCTGGTGAATGGAATTCAGCTTCCCGCTATACTAAACATCTCCGGAAGAAAACCCTGGGAAGTGCAACACTATGATACCATGGAGCTCTGGAAGTTTGGGGACTATAAACACTTTACATCGCTGGATCTGCTGGCGGCTATATTTAATATCCCATCCAGTAAAAATGGAATTGATGGCAGCAAAGTAAACCAGGTATATTACGAAGAGAAAGATCTGGTACGAATAAAAGATTATTGCCTCCGTGATGTAGAAGTATTGGCGCAGCTCTTTTTAAAACTCCGCGGTATACATCTGGAACACGAGCTCGTAGTGCAATCGTCTTAAGTCAAACAGTTTTTTTTGATCGGCCCTGAACGCCCGGATAAAGTGAAGGCACAGCATCGCTGCAAAATATTTCTTTCGTATCCAGGTTCATCATCGAAAGAACACCTGACCATCCGGCACCGGTGTCCATCATCCATACTTCACACGACTTGATTGGTTTTGAAAAAGGTATAGGTGTGTGGCCTATATAGATTTCATCAAATACACTAAGCTTGCCCTGTATCTCTTTCAGGTATAGCTCCAGCGCTATACGGGCCATGTTACGGTCCCATAAAAAGACATCAAGACCTTGTTCGTCAATGGGTAGTTGCGTATTGATGCCGGCATGAACAAACAACGTATTATCAGTTAAGTAATAAGGTTGTGCATTCTTTAAAAATTCAAGGTGTTTAACGGGCACGCCACCCGGGTACGATTTTATCGTTGCCTCGCCTCCCTGCGCGAACCATGCCCGGTCGATGTAGCCAAGTTCGATCCATTGTCGGGTCCACAGATCGTGATTGCCCAGAATGTAAATAAGGTTCTTGATCTTCAGCAGTTCATCTATGCATTGCTTCGTATCAGGCCACCCATCGCAGACGTCTCCCAGGCTGACGAGATGATCGTTTTCAAAATCAAAATCAGCCAGGGCCAGGCACTGACGTAACGCGCGGTAGGCCCCGTGAAT
>DJFR01000147.1:55865-56008 GCA_002432545.1 Flammeovirgaceae bacterium UBA5867
TTTTTCAATAATTACGCTATTTTTGACAGGTTTAAAATCAAATAACTGTGTATGGAAGCCGTAGCCGTTGAAAAGCACGAAGAACATAAGGAGAAAATAAAAGAAGTTTATGCCGAAGTAGGTAAAGTAGTGGTGGGCCAGCA
>DJFR01000153.1:0-14266 GCA_002432545.1 Flammeovirgaceae bacterium UBA5867
GATGAGGAGCGCTTCGCGAATGTATCCATGCAGGATGCCCCGTTGCGTATACCGCGCGATGAATGGCAATGGCGATTACTGATACGCATGCCCGAGTTTATTACGGAAGCTATAGTAGAAGAGGCGAAGACAACCGTATTAAAAAAGAAAAATATACCGCTCGCTGCCGATACATCTTTATTTACTTTGAACGAAGGAAAAGTAATTCAAATGCTGCATGNNCTGCATGTTGGTCCGTTCGATCGTGAGCCCGAAACGCTGCAGGAGATTCAGAAATTTTCGGAAGAACATAATCTGAAAAAGGCAGGCCTCCACCATGAAATATACCTTTCGGATTTCAGAAAGACGGCCCCTGAAAAGCTTAAAACTATTTTGCGCGAACCGGTGAAGTAGTATAAAGATAAAGCGTCACAAGTATAGTATATAGGCTCGTGACGCTTTCTTTCAATAGAGCGATCGGTTATCTATAAATTTCAAACACGCTGTAATAACATCTTCATCGCGAAGGATGCGCGTGTGTCCTAATGTTGAAGTAATCTTAACGACAGCACGCGGATATGCTTCGTATAGCTGCTGTGCATTCTTTACCGAGGCTTCTTTATCATGTTCATCGTGAATGATGAGCCAGTCTATACCTTGATCCATTTGTCTTGCAAAGTGCGATGCCATTAACTCATTGAATGGCCTTTGAAACGTTTGCCGGATATAGGCTTTCAGTTTTTCTTCAGCTTTCACGGAGCCATTAATGCGCAGCGCAAATTCATGGATGATCTCGTCACCAATTGAAGGCGTTGCAATTGTTATTACAGTTTGTGTCTTAATACCTTCAGCCAATGCAAATATAGCGGCAGCGCCTCCTATAGAATGTGCCACGATTGCCAGGAAACCTCCTGTTCTGTTTTCAAGCTGAAGGATTGCGTCTCTGAATTGAAAAATATTTGTTCGCTTCCCTTTCGAATTTCCGTGGGCGGGTGCATCAAAGGCAACAACCTGGTAGCCGCGATCAATTAGGTAAGGAACAAAACTCCTGAACTGCGAAGCACGTCCTGCCCAGCCGTGTACCAACAGCACACTCGGGCCGCTTCCCCAGGTATATACTTCAATGGGCACTGCATCTATATATAGCTGCGACCGTTGTGCCTGCTGCAACACCTCCCGTTCAGCTGCTGGTATACTATACTTGGGCGGACTAAAGAACATTTTCACAAACCAGTTATGCGCATAGCGGGGAGCAATCATTTCCATTCGCGGTAACATCCATCGCGTAAAGCGTATAGCCATGGGGATGTGAAATTTCTTTTTGGGCAACGTAGCGACAGGTTTGCTTGTCATTGTCTTGTTCATCACCGTTGTTTCCATACATCAGATGATCTTGAGTTTTACAATGACACCTTTTGTCTTGTTATGAATGGTACAATTCATAATTACCTGGTAGGTGCCTGGTGCTGCCTGTGGTGTTGTCGCTATAACTGCTGCATAATCAGATTCATTCTGTGCATCGTAGCGAATCGTTACTCCTTCCGGAAGCGATGATGCAACACGGAACGATGCTTCCGACTTCTGAAAGTTCTTCGAGCGCATAATCTGCAGATTTACTTTGCCTGTACTTCCCGCGGTGATATCTACAGCAAGCGCATCGGCATGAACCGTAAATTCTTTTTTGGGTATCTCCGTATTGCTTTGTGCCTTTGCGCATAACGAAGCCATACAAAGCAACATCATTAGTCCAACTTGTCTCATAACCTTTTTTGTTTAAGCATTAGAAAATTGATTTCACACAACGAAGGTATAGCGTAGAGTATAGTCAACTGTCAAGAGAAAATGCATGGATTTTTTTCGAAGGATGTATTAATTTTAAAGTATCAACCACAACCCTAGAGTATACTCTACACTCGTTAAACAGTTGCTTATGCTGATTGGTGAACTTGCACAAAAGACGAATCTCTCCAGGCACACGATCCGGTTTTATGAGAAACTCGGACTGATACAAGTGCCTGAAAAATCGAGGCGTAAAAACAATTACAAGGAGTATCCTGAAGAAACGCTCAGCCGCATTACCGCCATTAAGGAGATTACGGCAAGAGGATTTACGCTGAAAGAAGCGCGTGGCATCATCACCCTCATTAACGATGGGACACTCGATCCACAACGTGCCAAGAAATATCTCGTAAAAAAACTCAAGCTCGTGCAAAAACAAATGGACGATCTTGCCCGCACTAAAAACAATTTACTGATTATGATCGATCAATGCGACACCGGTGTATGCGATGTTACCAGACTGGTGCGTGAAAAATAATGAGAAATAAAAAAGCCAGCCTGCTCTGGAACAGACTGGCCTTACTAATCCAGGATGGGCTCCTGCGTAACCTGCTAATCACTCACGTGTAAAACTCACAAAGTCTTTCCATTCTTCTGCTGACGGAACTCCTTCCTGGAACATCGCCATCAGTTGATTCACAATTTCTGGTTGTAAGTTCAAAGACTCTACGATTGTCATCATGAATTCTGTTTCGTAGTCAGTTACATGATTATCAATGTGCACAATCTGCATGAGGTCATAAATCAGGTTCATTCGGTTGTTCATGGATTCCGGCAGAAACATCTCGCAGTTTCCAGGACTTTCAACCAACTCACTCACTTGCCATACTTTCAAGCCACGCTTGACACCGATCTTATGAATAAGATTTCTTTCTTCTTCATCAAGCTTTCCATCCAGGGAAGCCAGACATATCAAGTTGCGCATATAATTGCGCTTATAACTTGCCCGCTGATGTTCAAAAAAAGTCGTCATAGGTTAGAATCTTACCTGTACGTTTACAAATGCAGATCCAGAATGTTTTTATACTTGCTTACCAACGATAATATTTTCAAATGCTTTGTTTCTGTCTTAAAAACAAAGATTTGTAATTGTAAACCTGACACCACGACTACGATTGTATCGCAGGTATATATTTCAAAATGGGAATATCTTTTCTAAAAATATACTTTATCATGAATTATCTGAGCAGGTCCGTGAGTGCTTTTGCAATTCCTCTGCGTGAATATTCACCAAAGCCGGTGGGCTGAGCAACCGACTCTCGCTGCTGCCAGACCTCAAACTTCTGCAACAAAAATGTTTTAATTGTTGAAGTCTTTTCACCATCAATCATCACACCTGCGCCTGTTGTCTTTAACAATGCAGCTGCATCGCCTTGCTCCGGTCCAACGCCTAACACGGGCAACCCGGTGGCGAGATACTCGAATAACTTACCGGGTAAAAATCCTTCGCCATCTTTATAGCCTGTAAGCACCAGCAAGAGTATAGCAGACTCGCCATATAGTTTCATCAGTTGCTTATGCGGAATGGTAGACGTAAATGTTGTTATAGCTTTCAGTGTCTCATCCTTCAAAACAAATACACGAAAGTCCGGATGTACTTCACCAACAAAATCAATCTGTACTGCATTACCGAATGCAGGATGCNNTTTTGAATGATCAGATTTTTAAAATCTTCTTCATCAAAACCATTTGTAAGCAGTTGTACTTTTCTGCCGGATAACTTTTCAAACTTGCGCACATAGAATGGTGTGATGGTAATAACTTCATCGGCTGTGCGCATCACTTGTGACTCGAGTTTTTTGTGAAGCTTACGTGCTATCGTTCCAACCATGAGGCTATCCAGCAAACCCCAGTCACTCCACGGATCACGAAAGTCAGCAAACCATTTTAATGACGGTTGTTTTTTCTTCAGCTTCAATCCAATAAGGTGAACACTGTGTGGTGGCCCGGTAGTAATGACCGTATCTATATTGTTTTCCTGCAGATAGCGCAGCAGAAATTTTACCGAAGGCTTTACCCAGAACACGCGCGGATCAGGTATAAAAAAATTTCCACGTATCCATGTACTGATGTTTTGAAAGAGCGATTTCTTCTTACCCGATACCAGGTCTGTAGGCTTGGCCGATTTTTTACTGCCGAGTAAACCGGATAGTTTGAAGAATGCATCGTACGGTTCCCATATCGGAAAGTGTATCACACTCGCTTCGGCCGGTATATCTTTCAATAATGATTCATCGCGAATGGCAAACGATGGATTCTCCGGTGTAAATACATACGGTTTCCATCCAAAAGAAGGTAAATACTTTACAAACTTCAGCCAACGCTGCACGCCACTCCCTCCGCTTGGCGGCCAGTAATAGGTTATGATCAATACTTTTTTTTCCATGCAGTAACTTCAGGACGTGCGCTGTTGCGAGACACGTTTGCTAGTTAATCAATTTATATATACCCTCTATATTCTGAGGATTCATCCAGTGCGTTTCTTCATCGCGTTTAAACCACGTGAGCTGTCGCTTGGCATACCTGCGCGAGTTACGCTTCAGCAACCGAACGGCTTCTTCGCGATCATATTTACCATCTATATAGTCAAAGATCTCCTGGTAGCCTACAGTTTGCAGTGCGTTGTGATCTTTATATATATACAATGCTTTTGCTTCTTCAAACAATCCGGCAGCAATCATCACGTCCATGCGATCATCGATTCTGCGGTAAAGTTCTTCACGCGGTAATTCCAGTCCGATCCTGATGATCTCGAACGGATGCTCCAGTTTAGTTTGCTTCCTATAGCTGGTAATAGAATTTCCGGTACCGAGTTTTATTTCAAGTGCCCGAATAAGCCGATGCGGGTTCTGTTGATCGATCACAGCAAAAAGTTCAGGATCAAGTTGTCTCATTTGCTCCTGCAGCCATTCTATACCGTGCATCTCAAAATTAGCAGTGAGCTGTTCACGAATTTCATCCGGCACTTCGGGTATAGCATCGAATCCTTCCAACACCGCCTTTACATAAAGCCCCGAACCTCCACACAGTACCAGGTGATCGTGTTTCTGAAAAAGCTGATGGATCAACCCAAGAGCTTCCCTTCCATACGAAGCAGCATCATACTGTTCTTTAATCGAATGACTGTTTATAAAATGATGAGGCGCCTGGGCCAACTCAACATCATCAGGTTTGGCTGTACCTATGGTTAACTCCCTGAATACCTGGCGCGAGTCTGCCGAAATAATCTCTGTATTAAAATGCCTGGCCACCTGTATCGCCACCGATGTTTTCCCTACAGCAGTAGGCCCGACAATTACAATGAGTTTCTGTTGTTTCATTTTTCGAAAGCGCAAGTTAAGAGAAGTGCGGATAGAGGGGAAGTTGGGAAGTATGAAAGTCAAAAGAAGTCGGAAAGTCCGAAAGTCCGAAAAACGGAAAGAAATCGGAAAGTCAGGAAGACCGGAGGTCCGGAAGATGGGAAGTTGAGAGACGAAAAAAGTATAAGTAAAGTATAAAAAGTATAAGTAGAGAAGTATAGAATGGAGAAAGTTTGGGGCAATAATCCTCTTTTCTACTTGCTCTCAATATACTGCACCTCACCATCTTAGCATCTCACTGTCTTCCGGACTTTCCCGACTTTCCGTCTTCCCGACTCCCTGACTTCCCCGACTTTCCGACTTCCGGACTGCCCTGACTTCCGTTTCCCGACTTTCCCCACGATTGCTTATCTTGCGTCCGAGAATACAACCGCTATGATCAAGTATACAACTCAATTCCTGTTAAAGCTCGAGGAGATGATTACGGAATCGGATTACACCCTTCGCTATGAAAAGGGAAATTTTAAAGCCGGATATTGTGTGTTGAAGGATCAGAAAATAATGATCGTGAATAAGTTCTTTACCACAGAAGGTAAGATCAATGCCTTGCTGGATATATTAAAAGGAGTTACACTGGACAACGTGAAGTTCTCTGAGAAAAGTCAGAAGCTTTACGAAGAACTGACTCAGCTACAGCAACAACAACAATCGCCAGCCGCTTGAGAGTAACATTTTTAGGCACGGGCACTTCACAAGGTGTTCCTGTGATTGGCTGCACATGCGAAGTTTGTAGTTCGCTTGACTTTCGTGACAAACGCTTACGAACAGCACTTCATATACAGATACAAGGACAAAGCTGGGTAGTTGATACCGGTCCAGACTTTCGTCAGCAAATGTTACGCGAGCATATACAACGACTCGATGCTGTAATTTTTACACATGCTCACCGCGACCATACAGCAGGTCTCGATGATGTACGCGCTTATAATTTTTTGCAGCAGATGGATATGCCGATCTATGGCACACAGCCTACACTTAACCAGTTGCGTGTAGAGTATGCCTATGCATTTGAGAAGAATGCTCCGCTTGGACTGCCGCGTCTTGATTTGCGCGAGATCGATGCTAAACCTTTTACAATAGCAGGCTACGAAATTATACCTTTACCGGTCATGCACCTGCGCATGCCTGTATTTGGATATCGCTTTGGAAACTTCAGCTATATAACGGATGCTAATTTTATTCCGGATGAGACACTGGAACGATTGAAGGGAACGGAGATACTTGTGTTGAATGCACTGCAACATGAACCCCATGTATCGCACTTCAATCTTGAACAGGCGCTGGCACAGGCGAAAGTGATCAATGCAAAGAAAACCTATTTGCTACACATGAGTCATCGGTTAGGATTGCATGCTGCCATTGAGAAAACATTACCGGATAATGTATCGCTTGCCTACGATGGCTTGCAGTTGGATCTGTAACATCACTCCGCGCTGCTGTTGAATTTGTTATATCTTTACCTGAATCAGGTAGCGCAATTTTATTGGACTCAGTTCTGTGCATAACAATTATTACTTCCTTCGTCAGCTCAGTAAATCGTTAGAGAAATCTTTAACGGGAATGGTTATATCCGAGTGCTTCAGTCAGAATAAAGATGAACTCGTGATCCGGTTTGAGACACACACGGAACCATTCTTTATTAAAGCGAGTCTTGATCCATCGTTTACCTGCCTTTCGTTTCCGGGAGATTTTAGTCGCGCAAGAAAAAACAGTGTTGATCTTTTTGGAGACATGATCGGACATCGTGTTTCCGGCATTCGTCAATTTGAGAACGAGCGAAGTTTTGCTATACTTCTTTCGGAAGACAAATCGCTGCTGTTTAAAATGCATGGCAACCGGTCGAACATTATACTCTTTGAAAAAGATATACCGCTACAGCTCTTTCGTAACAATATACCGGCTGATATAACGCTTCGCTTTGATTCGCTCGACCGGACAATCGACTGGAGTTACGATACCTTTCTGCAACATCGAACTAAATTACAGTCGCTATATTTCACGTTCGGAAAAATTATCTGGAAATACCTCGCTGCAAAAAATTTTGAGACACTCACCCCGGAGCAACAGTGGCAGGAAATTCAAACAATAAAGCAGCAACTGGAGAACCCGCTATATTTCATCAGCCAGACTGATAATACACTTGCGCTTTCACTGATACAGTATGGCAATATTTTGAAAGAACTTCATGATCCTGTAAAGGCCATCAATGAATTCTTTTACACCTACACACAACAGGCAGCTTTTATTCGCGAGAAGGCATCCACGCTATCGTTGCTGCGAAATAAACTGCAAGGTTCTGAAGCATACTATCAAAAGACATTTGACAAGCTGGCGGAAGTTGAAGGCGACAATCACTATAAAGTTTGGGCTGATTTGATTATGGCGCACATGCACCAGATCAAAACCGGTACAGAAAAAGTTACGCTGCCTGATTTTTACCAGGAGAATAAACCGGTAGAGATCAAGCTTAAGAAAGATATATCACCTCAAAAAAACGCAGAGGTATTTTATCGTAAAGCAAAGAATCAGCACATCGAGATACAACGTCTTCAGCAGGCACTCGAAGCAAAAGAGAAAGAGATTGAATCACTCAAGCAGCAACTGCACGAATTTGAAACTATAGGAGAATTAAAAACGCTTCGTAAAACCATTTCGAATAAAGGGTTGGCTGATGAGAAAGAAAAGCAATCAGCACCATTACCATTCCATGAATTTGAAATGAATGGCTTCAGGATTTGGGTAGGACGAAATGCGCAGAACAATGATATACTTACTTTCAAATACGGCTTTAAGGAAGACCTTTGGTTACATGCGAAAGATGTAGCGGGCTCGCATGTGTTGATCAAATATCAATCTGGTAAAAATTTTCCGAAAGATGTCATTGAACGCGCTGCACAACTTGCAGCCTATAATTCTAAACGCAAAACAGAAACGTTGTGCCCGGTAATTGTAACGCCTAAGAAGTTTGTACGAAAAAGAAAAGGTGATCCGGCCGGGGCTGTTGTTGTGGAGCGTGAAGAAGTTATTCTCGTGGAGCCTCCGAAGCAACTATAGTGTTCAAGTGTTGATGTGTTGAAGTGTTGATGTTATTAATATTCCGGACTATTCTGTCCCGATCGTTATCGGGACTGGCAAGAAATTTACTCAAGCCCACGCACTACCAACCGAAGTTCATTCAGCATCATCGCAGTTGCACCCCATACTACTTCACCTTCTATTTCAAAGTGAGGGGCCATCATTCTATATTCTCCGGCTGCTATAATTTCTTTTTGCAGCACAGCTTCTTCGCGGAGTAGATCAAAAAGATCGGCAGCCAATATTCTCGCTACTTCTCTTTTATCAGGAGTAAATACTGGATTCTCGATCGTGCCTACAATGGGCGTTACCAGAAAATTACTCGGTATCACAAAAAAATCAGAGAGTCTTCCGAGTACTTTTACTTTACTGCCATCTATACCTATTTCTTCCTCACCTTCACGTAACGCTGTCTCGATCGGATTCTCTCCGTTCTCGGCTTTACCTCCCGGCAAACTAATCTGCCCGCTATGCGCACCGAGATATTCCGGACGTTTGATCAGCGGAAATTTGACAATGCCATCTTCTTCGTATAGGAGTATCAAAACACTTCCGGGCTTTGCAGGAAGTTTGTGTTCAAATTTAGGAATGGTCGAACCAACCGGTATAGCACGCATCGGTTCGTGGGCTGTAGCTCCGGGTAATTCCAGCAACAGGCGTTCAGAAAGTTTTTGTTTCAGCTCTTCAAAAGACATGTCACTTACACGGTTTCATACTCGTAGAACCACCTTCATGGTTGGCAACGGATTTCTCGTATGCCTTGCATGCATTCTCAAAGTCTTTGGTTTGCAGGTACGCTTCCGCGAGGTATATATATACTTTATCAATGAAGGGATCCATCGATTCAGCCTGCTTCAACACACGAACAGCATCTTCATACTGTTTTGTCGCCAGGTAGTAAATTCCTTTGTTGCGATAAGCCCAGCCATTATAAGGATCGAGACTGATACTTTGATCGATATCCGTGCGTGCCTTGTCAATATTATCGGTCATTAAGTATATATAGCCGCGATTATTAAGAAAGAACGGATCATCCGGCCTGATTGCCAGTGCCTGCGCGAGCCAGGTGTGCGCTTTATGATAATTTTTCTTTTCAGCCTCGATCATCGCCAGTGCATTCAACGCATTCGCTTCCTTCGGATCAATCTGAAGTGCACGCTGCAACTCAGTTGCTGCTCGATCAAACTCCTTCTTATAGAAATATAGTGTACCTATATTGACTACAATCTCAGCATTTTTTGGCTCAATCGTTCCGGCTTTAGCAAAAACAGCAAGCGCGTCATCGTACTTGCGTTGCTTGGTATATATCAGTCCTTGTGTGAAATATACAACGGCTGTGTCGGGCTTCGCTTTAATAACCTTATCGAGGTCTTGCAGGGCGCGGTAATATTCTTTCAATTCATAATTGGCATTGGCACGATTCAGCAACGCATCAATATACCCCGGGCGGCATGCCAGTGCGCGGTCGTACTGTTCAACCGCTTCAGTATATTTCTTTTGTGTAAAATATAGTGTACCAAGATTGTTCAGTGCATCTGCAAAACACGAGTCCAGCCGAAGTGCCTCTTTAAAGAAACGCTCGGCTCCTTCTGCATTCCGAAGTGTAACCTGTTCATTACCCTGAAGTAAATAGCGTTGCAATCTGGTTTCCTTACTATCGCTGCAGGCAACTGCTATTCCTGTAAATACGATCCAATACAATACCTTTCTCATTCACACCAAATCAAAATATGCTCGTCAATATTAAATGCTATGGCTGCAAGTTGATTCTCAAAACTCAAAACACCAAACAATACCTTTCGTTCCACACTTCATACTTTCCGAACGATGGTTAGTACGAACTACCAATATTTTTTTAACCATTTTCCTGAATTAACCCTTACAGATTTTGACTTTTCATTACAATTTGATTTATTCGCATCGCTTTAGAACAATGAATAACAACATCACATCAGGCTTGCACCACCACCATCATGGAAACAACACGATGCGTGGCACCGCCTTTTAGTGATTTTTGAAATAGAAAAATTTATGGGCTTGTCACGGTGTGGCAAGCCCTTTTTGTTTACGGAGTTTTAAAAAATATATACTTCACACTACGCACAGGAACCAGGCAGCAACCAAACAACCGCTGCTAAAACTTTAACAACTATGAGTACTTTGTTACGAATCGCCATTCAAAAATCGGGACGCCTGCAGGAAGGTTCACTGGATCTGCTACACGAAAGCGGACTATCTTTCAGCAACGGCAAAGACCAACTGAAAACACAAGCCCGTAATTTCCCTGTTGAGATTCTCTTCTTACGCGATGATGATATACCGCAGTATGTTGAGGACCAGGTTGCCGATGTAGGCATTGTAGGCGAGAATATATTCTTTGAAAAACAAAAGAAGAACGAACTGGTAAAGAGACTCGACTTTGCCAAGTGCCGCTTGTCAATGGCGGTGCCGCGCTCTGAAAATTATACCGGTGTACAGTGGCTCAACGGTAAAAACATCGCTACCTCCTACCCGAACATTGTTAAAGATTTCTTAAAGAAAAATAATATCAAAGCCGGCATTCATGAGATCAGCGGTTCGGTAGAAATCGCGCCCGGTATAGGACTGGCAGATGCTATATGCGACCTCGTAAGTACGGGCAGCACGTTGTTAAGCAATGGGCTGAAAGAAGTAGAAGTGGTAATGCAATCTGAAGCAGTGATCATTGCCAACCCTACACTGAATGCCGAAAAGAAAAATATTCTTGATAAACTTCTGTTCCGCATTGAAGCCGTACGCAAGGCGAAGAACACAAAATATATATTAATGAACTGTCCGAATGCCTCGATTGAAAAGATCACGAGTGTTATACCCGGCATGAAAAGCCCTACGATTATACCGCTGGCACGCGAAGGATGGAGCTCACTGCATTCCGTTGTAGATGAAAATGATTTCTGGGAACGTATCGATCAATTGAGAGAGTTTGGCGCTGAAGGCATACTGGTTGTACCGATTGAAAAGATGATCGTATAGTATATATCAACTTTATAAATCAAGCACATGAAAATATACTCCAATCCATCGCAGGACACCTGGGCAGAACTTTCGAAACGTCCGCAACTGGAACTTGAATTTCTGGACAGCTCTGTTCGCAATGTTTTGAACCGTGTAAAAAAATCCGGTGACGATGCCTTGCGCGAACTAACCCTGCAATACGACAAAGTATCGATACAGGAATTGCGCGTAACGGAGGCTGAACTTACTGAAGCCGAAAAATCATTACCGGCATCGCTGAAGCAAGCCATCACCACAGCTGCAGCCAACATTGAAAAATTTCACGCAGCCCAAAAGCGCGATGTTATGACCGTGGAGACTTTGCCCGGAGTAACCTGCTGGCGCAAAGGTGTTGCTATTGATAAGGTAGGTATATATATACCGGGCGGTTCCGCCCCACTCTTCTCCACCGTGCTGATGCTTGGTGTACCTGCAAAACTCGCAGGTTGTAAAGAAGTAGTACTTTGTTCACCACCCGATAAGTCGGGCAAGATAAACGCAGCTATACTCTTTGCTGCGAAACTCGTAGGCGTTACACGCATCTTTAAAGTTGGTGGCGCACAAGCTATAGCTGCCATGGCGTTCGGCACACAGAGTATACCGAAAGTTCACAAGATATTTGGTCCGGGTAATCAGTATGTAACCAAAGCCAAGCAACTGGTAATGGAAGAAGGACTGGCGATCGATATGCCTGCTGGTCCATCAGAAGTATTGGTAATGGCCGATGAGACAGCGGATGCATCGTTCATCGCTGCCGATTTACTATCGCAGGCCGAACACGGTGAAGACAGCCAGGTAATGCTCGTACTCAATAACGACTCGATGGTTTCCGCTATACAAAGCGAGATCAGCAAACAACTCGAACAACTGCCCCGCAAAGCTATAGCAGAAAAATCGCTTGCCAACAGTCGCGTTATCATCATCAACGATCAACAGGCAGCACTCAATTTCATTAACGAATACGCCCCCGAGCACCTTATCATCAACACGAAAAATGCTGATGCTGTTGCAGCGTCTATCAGCAACGCAGGCTCTGTATTCATCGGTAATTATTCTCCCGAAGCTATAGGAGACTATGCATCCGGCACCAACCATACACTGCCAACCAACGGTTTTGCAAAAGCATTTGCAGGAGTATCACTCGAAAGCTTTATGAAGTATATAACCTTCCAGAAACTTACCGAAGAAGGTATAAAGAAACTCGGCCCGGTGGTAGAAGAAATGGCCGAAGCCGAACAACTCGCAGGCCATAAACGTGCCGTAACCATTCGCCTTGAAAAATTGAAATAACAAAAACACCTACACACATAAACACCAAAACACGTAAAAAGTGAGTAAGAAGAAATTATTTCCGGATATCAACACCCTCGTTCGCAGAAACATTCTGAACATGAAACCTTATTCATCGGCACGCGATGAATTTAAGGGCGAAGCAGAAATATACCTGGACGCGAATGAGAATCCGTATCAATCGCCCTATAATCGTTATCCTGATCCGCTGCAATGGAATGTGAAGAAAGAACTCGCTGCAATCAAAAATGTAAATCCGAAGCAGATATTCTTAGGGAATGGCAGTGATGAACCGATTGACCTGTTGATCCGCGCGTTTTGTGAACCCAACCAGGACTCTATACTCATTACCGAGCCAACGTATGGTATGTATTCGGTTTGTGCCGATGTAAATGCTGTGAATGTTCAGCGTGTATTACTCACTCCGGATTTTGATATAGACCTCGATGCCTTCCCCCGAACGTTTGATGCTACTACGAAAATTATATTCCTGTGCAGTCCTAACAACCCAACCGGTAATTTACTGAGCCGCGATAAAATCCTGGAAGTATTGAAACGCTTCTACGGATTAGTGGTGATCGATGAAGCCTATATCGATTTTGCCAAGAGCAAAAGTTTCCTCGAAGACCTCGCTAAATATCCGAACCTCGTAGTGCTGCAAACTTTTTCAAAAGCCTGGGGACTTGCCGGTTTACGTCTCGGTATGTGTTTCGCATCGGAAGAGATCATTAACATCCTGAACAAAATCAAGTATCCATACAACGTAAACATCCGCACACAGGAGCTGGCACTGGATGCACTCGAGAATGTGCATGTGATGGAAGAATGGGTAAAAGAAATCATTAAGCAGCGCACCAAGCTTGTCAAGGCACTCGAGAAGCTCGCGATCGTAGAAAATATATACCCTTCCGACAGTAATTTTATACTGGTGCGTGTAAAGGATGCACCGGCTACGTATCAATATTTACTAGAGCACCGCATTATTGTACGCGACCGCTCGCGTGTAACGCTTTGCTATAACTGCATTCGCATTACCATTGGTACACCGGAAGAAAACGAACGCCTCATTAAAGCACTGGAAGAATTATGAAAAAAGTATTATTCATAGATCGCGATGGAACCCTCATCATTGAACCACCGGATGAGCAAATCGATTCACTCGAAAAACTGGAATACTATCCCGGTGTTTTTACATGGCTGAGCAAGATTGCAGCAGAAACTGATTTCGAACTGGTAATGGTTACAAACCAGGATGGTCTTGGNNGAGAATGAAGGTATACATTTCCCCAAGATATATATCGACCGGAGTTTTCAGCGCGAGAACAAACCAACGCGTAAACCGGGCACCGGTATGCTCACCGAATTCTTTACCGATGCGTATGATCTGAAGAATTCATTTGTATTGGGCGATCGGTTAACCGATGTAGAGCTTGCCAAAAATCTGGGTGCACAAGGTATACTTCTTAACAACGGAAGTCTTGCCGAAAAACTGAAAGCACAGAACCTGGAGCCACACTGTGCACTGACGACCACATCGTGGAAAGATATATATACCTTCCTTACCAGGCCGAACCGTAAGGCTACGGTAAAGCGTACTACCAAGGAAACGGATATAGATATAGCAATCGACCTCGATGGCAGCGGCAAGTCGCATATGGAAACAGGACTCGGCTTTTTCGATCACATGCTCG
>DJFR01000153.1:14276-14400 GCA_002432545.1 Flammeovirgaceae bacterium UBA5867
AAAAGTAAAAGGCGATCTGCACATAGATGAACACCATACCATTGAAGATACAGCACTCGCACTCGGTGAAGCATTCCTGAAAGCACTGGGCGATAAGCGCGGTATAGAACGTTATGGTTTTTGT
>DJFR01000153.1:14569-14699 GCA_002432545.1 Flammeovirgaceae bacterium UBA5867
TAAAGATGGCAATTCGCAAAGAAGGCAACCAGCTTCCCAGCACGAAGGGTATATTATAAGAATTGATTAAACGTTTAACAAAACGTAACGATATGAAGCTCGCGATCATTAAATATAATGCAGGCAACAT
>DJFR01000146.1:0-3822 GCA_002432545.1 Flammeovirgaceae bacterium UBA5867
AGATGTATTACGAATGGCATCCTGTATCAACTGATTCATTTCAACACGTTCTTTTTTCAGACCCATGTCTTCTTTATCGAGTCTTGCCATTTGCAATACCCGTTCGACCTGTTGCTTAAGACGAAGATTTTCTTTCTCAATGATCGTGGTATAATTCAGTAAACGCTCCGGTTGATTTACAATGTTCGGGTCTTTGAGCACTTCGGTTGACACGGCAATTGTAGAGATCGGAGTTTTAAATTCGTGCGTCATATTGTTAATGAAATCTTTCTGTACTTCCGACAAACGCTTCTGTTTGAGTATCACAAAGAGCGTATAGGCGAAGAACACAATTACCAGTAACAACACAACGGACGAGAACGACCATATACCCATCTGGTTAATGATGTGTGCTTCACGATTCGGAAACTGTACACCAAAATAATAACCATGTGTGGACCATTGTGGCAAACTGTTGCTAATGTTTTTCTGTTTTGATTTTAGCGGAACGTAATTACCGTATATAATTTTTTCATGTGTACAATCATATATACCATACTCGAAATCGACCATGATGTTCCGTTTCTCAAATTCAGTCCGTAATAAAAATTCAAGCAGGCGTGCATTCAGCTCGTTGTTCACCATAACAACAAAGTAATTTGTAGACAGCTGCTTTACCGGGTTGTTAGAAGGGGGTGGTGTATCATTAATATCATATATCTGCTGTGCTACATTATATAGTGCTGCAGTAACGGTGCGTTCAAACTCTGCTTCCTTCAGATCAAAAGCCCGTCTTACCCAGTATAGCTGCGTAATAGTTATACCGGTAATGGACAGTGTTGCCAGTATTACAATAAGACGTATCGTAGAATTTTTCACACTATAAAGGTACGAGTTTGGCCGCAAGTGTGCTGATGCTTTAACAAGTTGTTAACAATTTTTAGATAATCGTTAACAAGCCATTTCAAGGGGTTTACGGAGTTTTGTGCTGTGTTCGGACATAGATTTTTTATTTAACCAAAAACAACTTTAACTATGAAAAGAGTAACATTTATCATTCTGGGTTTTGTGTTTGCCTCTGTCGCTATTGCACAAACCCTGGCATCAAACGAGAAACCTGGTAATCCACTTCGCGAAGCTGCTTTTGACTGGGTACAAACCACGTTTGATTTTGGCAAGATCAAAGTAAACGTTCCGGTAACGCACGAATTTAAATTCACCAACAGTGGCGATGCTCCGCTGGTAATAACATCGGTACAGGCCTCTTGTGGCTGCACAGTAGCAGAGTATAGCAAAGAGCCTATACCCAGCGGTGGACAAGGTTTTGTAAAAGCAACTTACAATGCTGCGAAGGCTGGTGTATTTACAAAAACAGTTACCATCAATTCAAACACGCAAGATGGTGTTGTGCTGCTTACGATTAAAGGCGAAGTAACCAACTAAATCAAATTTCGGCTAAAACAAAAAAGGCCTGCAGTATATAGTTACCGCAGGCCTTTCTGTTACTATAGGTATATATTATTCTACCGTTACAGATTTAGCAAGGTTTCGGGGCTGATCTACGTTGCAACCACGCATCACTGCTATATGGTAAGAGAGCAATTGCAATGGTATAACCGATACCATTGGCATAAGTGCTTCGTGTACAGCAGGCACTTCAATAACAAACTCCGCCATTTTCGGAATGAGTTGATCGCCTTCGGTTACTACAGCAATTACTCTTCCTTTACGTGCTTTTACTTCCTGTATGTTGGAAACTACTTTTTCATACGAGCTGTCGCGGGTAGCAATGAAAGCTACAGGCATTTCCTCATCGATGAGTGCGATTGGTCCGTGTTTCATTTCTGCTGCCGGATAACCTTCTGCATGTATATAGGAGATCTCTTTCAGTTTCAATGCTCCCTCTAATGCCACCGGGAAGTTATAGCCACGGCCGAGGTATATAAAGTTATGAGCATCCTTAAATGTAGCTGCTATATCCTGTATCTGATCATTCAACTGCAAAGCCTTCTCTACTTTTTCCGGTATAGTTTCCATCTCTACCAGCATTTCATGAAGCTTCTGCTCGGTGATCGTTCCTTTCTTACCGGCTACTAATAACGCTATCATATTCAGCACCGTTAACTGTGCAGTAAATGCTTTTGTACTGGCAACACCAATTTCAGGACCTGCGTGTGTATAGGCACCGGCATGGGTTGCACGTGCTATAGATGAACCTACTACGTTACATACTCCAAAAATTACAGCACCTTTTGCTTTAGCAAGTTCGATGGCTGCTAACGTATCAGCAGTTTCTCCGGACTGAGATATAGCGATCACTACATCGCCTTCACGAATCACCGGATTTCTATATCTAAATTCAGAAGCATACTCTACTTCAACGGGTATACGGCAAAATTCTTCGAAGAAATATTCTGCTACGAGGCCAGCATGCCATGATGTTCCGCAGGCTACAATGATAATGCGATCAGCATTAACAAGCTTGTTAACATACTCGCGCAAACCACCAAGTATAAGTCTGCCACTCTGCGAATCGAGACGACCTCTCATACAATCTTTAATCGAACGCGGCTGTTCAAAGATCTCTTTGATCATGAAGTGCTCGTAACCACCTTTTTCAATGGCCTCGAGTTCGAGATCAACAGTCTGTATATAGGGTGTTAATGGAAGATTCGCGGTGTTGGTAATACTGAGTTTACCATCGCGGATCACAGCAATTTCCTGATCGTTCAGATATACCACTTCATTGGTATACTCTACTATAGGTGTAGCATCGGATGCAAGGAAGAATTCATTTTTACCTACGCCAATTACCAGCGGACTTCCTTTGCGGGCGGCCACTAATAAATCCGGCTCTTCGAGTGACATAATTACTATAGCATATGCACCGATAACTTTCGTTAGTGCCAGGCGTACAGCTTCCTCGAGTGAGCAATCTTCGTTCTCTTTTATATCTTCAATGAAGTGAATGAAAACTTCTGTATCGGTTTCACTTTCGAAAGTATGTCCTTTACGAATCAGATCTTGTTTCAGTGAGCTATAGTTCTCAATGATACCGTTGTGAATGATGGCAAGTTTACCGGATGCAGAGTAGTGCGGGTGAGCGTTGCAGTCGTTTGGCTCACCATGCGTTGCCCAACGCGTGTGACCAATACCGATATTACTGTTGAGACTTTTATCTTTAAGATGTGCCTCAAGTTCAGATACCTTACCTTTTTTCTTGTAAACGTTCAGGCCGCCATTCAGCAGAGCAATACCAGCGCTATCATAGCCCCGGTACTCCAGACGTTTCAAACCTTTAATAATAATTTCATGGGCTTGACGTGAGCCCACATAAGCAACAATTCCGCACATAAAAAATTGGGTTTAGTTTACCGTTGGAACAGTATAGTAAACACGAAGTACTATATTATTCTTGTTAAAGACAACACGGTTCAATGTCTTGCCGAGTGTATGTCTTCCATATTGATAGGATGAAGACGCACCTTCATACGGAACAAGAACCGCTTTGGTAAATTTCTTTTCTTCGGCAGTCTTAGAAAATAACTGCTGGAAGAATAAACTTGCAGAACCCTTATACTTTTTATCGGTTTCAGAATAATTAAGCGTAAAGAAACGCCCGAGATCATTCATGATATTCAACGTACTATCAAACGGAACAGTGCCTGAATAAAAATTTGAACTGTTGGCTACATCATAGTTAATATAGCCTTTGTATGAATTGATCTGTGTCACATCATCGCTATAGGCAGAACTGTTTCCACGAAATGCAGGCTTCTTCAGGCGGTTGTTATCTTTTACCAGTTTAACCAGCAAATTGGAAGGAGGTATATAGCTTCCGGG
>DJFR01000146.1:3941-16877 GCA_002432545.1 Flammeovirgaceae bacterium UBA5867
GTATCTTTCGTTGTGTGAAAGTGCATTACCAGTTTTGTGAAGTCATCGCCAGGTTTTATACCGATAATCTTATCAGAATTACCCGGCACTAATGCAATACCTTTAAACTTGTCGGTAAAGTAGCTATAGCTTGTGAAATCTGTTTTGCTCGCAGTTGTAGCCAGGGTAAATAAACGCTGACCAAACGCAGCACTTAGAGGTACCGTTGTATAGAGTGTATCCGGTGTAGCATCGGCAGCTTTCAATTTATAGTCGTCTGCACTTACGTTGAAACTCTTTGTGCCTAACGCTGAAGGATCATACGCTACAGTTGATTGACTGAAATAAGTTTTTTGATAGCTATAGGTTGTGGTATGCGGCTTCTGTTGTCCACCGGTTTGTGTTGTGGTTGTAACATCGAACGAGCCCTTCAATGCATCGGTCAGTTCATGTACATTAATCTCCTGAGAAGTATTACCGCTTGCACCATACGAATAAAAATCGTGGCGCAATTGTAATGATATCGAATCGAATACAGGCGAGTAATTTGTAACGGATGTATCCAGTCCGCTCTTCGGCAGAAACTGAGCAAAGGCAACTGCAGTAGCGTCACCAAAGCGTGCATCATTAATCTTGCCCACCAGCAGGCGGTTCAGATCATTCGAAGCATTGTTATTCGATGTACGAACAGAGTCCAGCAGTATAACACTGGTCTCTATCGGTATATCTACATAAGAAAGATTGAATTTGGATGTTGGATTTTCGTAACCGAGGAGGCTGGTTCCATCTTCGCACGATAAAAAAAATAGGGCAATAGCCACTATAGCCAATTGCCCTACGCGCTTAACCCGCAAGTTCATTATAGAAGTTGTAATACGATTCAGTATAGTTTTCGTCTTGTATAGTCTCAACTTTTTTCTCTTTGATCTTTTTGAAGAGGCCTTCGAGTTTTTTGGTTTCACCTGCTGCAATTACGGCATCAGAGAATTCAACACCAAGTTTAATAAAACCTTCGAAGTCTGCTGTCTTTAAATTACCCAGCATGTTGTCTTCAATATCCATCATCTTCACTTTATCCAGTATATCACCTTTGAATTTGTGCGAGAATGGATTGTTATAGATTGAGAAAACTGTTTTTGTGTTTTTGAATAACGGATCGTTCTTATAGGTAGTCTTCAGATACAACGGAATAAAGCTTGTGATCCAGTCGTTGCAATGTACTATATCAGGGCCCCATCCTAATTTACGGACGGTTTCAATCACACCTTTACAGAAGAAGATAGCGCGTTCATCGTTGTCTTCGTAAAAATTATTTTCTTTATCGTGAAAAACAGATTTACGATGGAAGTAATCTTCGTTATCAATAAAGTATACCTGGAGTTTGGCATTCGGGATAGAAGCAACCTTAATGATCAATGGTTTCTCTTCATCACCTACAGCAATGTTAATTCCTGAAAGCCTCACCACTTCATGTAACCTGTTCTTGCGCTCGTTAATTATACCGAAGCGCGGCACCAGAATTCTTATCTCCATTCCCTTCTCCTGCATGGCCTGCGGAAGTTTGCGAACAAAGTCCGCTACATCTGAAGTTTGCAGAAAGGGATTTATCTCACTGGCTACATAAAGAATACGGAGTTTTGACATATTGATTAATTTTTAAAGTAGAACGGAAAATTGAGCCACAAAAGTACAAATAAATACCCCGGGGATCAACTTATTTTCAGTTTTCCCTATATCTTTGCCCCCCTTTGCCAGACTGGCCTAAAATGGAGATTTTCAAGCAAATAGCCCCATTAAAAGCCTATATACACGCCCAGAAGCAGCAGGGCAAGTCTATTGGACTTGTACCTACGATGGGGGCGCTTCATGCCGGGCACCTTTCGCTTATTGAAGCCTCCAAAAAGGAGAATTCAATAACCGTTTGTTCAATTTTTGTTAACCCAACGCAGTTCAACAATCCTGCTGATCTGCAGAAATATCCACGCACCTTTGATAAAGACACTTTATTATTGGAAAAAGTTGAGTGTGATGCGGTTTTTTATCCGGACAGCAGTGAAATGTACCCGGAAACATCGCTGATCAAGTTCGACTTCAGCCATCTTGATAAAGTGATGGAAGGTAAATTTCGTCCAGGACATTTCAGTGGTGTAGCGTTGGTTGTATCGAAGTTGTTCCACATTGCTGATCCCGATCATGCATACTTCGGACAGAAGGATTGGCAACAATTTGCTGTGATACGTCAGCTTACAGAAGAATTAAAGTTTAACCTCACATTACATAGTGAGCCCACTTCGCGTGAGGAAGATGGTTTGGCTATGTCTTCGCGTAACCTTCGTTTAAATCCGGAGCAGCGCAAACAAGCTACCGTATTTTTTCATGCCTTGAATTTTGCCAGGAAAGAACTCCTTGCGGGTAAAGACATTGAAGGCACGCGCAAGAAAGTAAAGGATATTATTGAGCAGCATGCCGGAATAGTACTTGAGTATTTTGAAGTGGCAGACAGTAAAAACTTAAATCTTTTAGAAAACGTTAAGGACTCGAATCGGCCAATTATGTGCATTGCCGGATTTGTCGGGGAGATTCGTTTGATCGATAACATGTTCCTGGATTAACCGACTGTCTGTAGCAAAGTATATTTATTGACCTTCATTAACATTAACTTAAAATTTCAACGCTTTGAGAATAGAAGTTTTAAAATCGAAAATTCATCGGGCAAAAATCACACAGGCTGAGTTGCACTACGTTGGCAGCATTGCAATTGATGAAGATTTGATGGACGCTGCCAATTTTATTGAAGGTGAGAAAGTAACGGTTGTTAACATCAACAACGGTGAACGCCTGGAGACTTATGTTATAAAAGGTGCACGTGGTACAGGCATGATCTGTCTCAACGGGCCTGCTGCACGCAAAGCGCAGGTAGGCGATATTGTGATCATCATCTCGTATGCATCCATGAAGTTTGAAAAGGCAAAGAAATTCAAACCGACAATCATTTTCCCTACTCCGGATAATAAGCTACCTTAAGCGTTTAATTTTTTTTTCTAACCAATTTAATTGCCCGTGTCTCCACGCCTTAAGGCCATTATACAGTATGCAATAATCTTTGCAATTACTTTTCTGCTGATCATGTATTCGCTTCGTGGTTTACAAGGCGAAAATAAGTGGGACTATCTTAAGGAAACATGGCAGGCTGCTGATAAAGGATGGCTTTTTGCTATGGCAGGTATAGCGATGCTGAGTCACCTGATTCGTGCCGAACGCTGGCGCATGCTGATGGCTCCCGCGGGCCATCATCCAAAACTTTCAAACAGTTTTTATTCGCTCATGGTTGGCTACCTGGTAAACCTGGTGATACCACGCGGAGGAGAACTTTCACGTTGCTATAATCTTTATAAACTCGACAAGACTCCGGTTGATATGTCGTTTGGAACGGTGGTGGTAGAACGCATCATCGATATGCTCTGCCTGCTTATACTCATCGCGGTATCCTTTGCTGTTGAATCTGAAAAACTATTTCAGTTCATCAATACATTAACATTTGAGACATCCGACAAGCAAGCTACACTGAATATAAATGTACTGCTATATATAGGCATCGCGAGTATACTGGCTATAACAGCACTGTTCTTTTACCTGCGACAAAATGAGAAGGTACGTGGCTTCCTGTCGAAAACATGGAAAGGATTCAAGCAGGGATTACTATCTGTATTTCAGTTAAAGAACAAGTGGCTTTTCATTTTGTATTCGATTACAATATGGGGACTCTACTTCCTTACAAGCTATGCAGTACTGAAGGCGTTTCCGACAACCAGTGAGTTAGGGTTTGGTGCTGTACTGAGTTTATTCGCTATAGGTTCTATAGCCATGGCTGCACCGCTGCCGGGAGGCACAGGTTCATATCATGTATTGGTTCCACAAGGTCTTGTGTTTTTATATGGTGTTCCGCATACGGAAGCAACTGCGTTTACATTTATTTTCCACGGATGGCAAACGGCTATCATGATTGTATGTGGTGCAGCCTCTCTGATTATAACGTCCTTCCTGGTTCGCAAAAAGAACATTTAAACTATATATACTTTATTCGTGAACAGCAGCTGCAATTTTAGAGTCGGCTGTTCCAAAGTANNTGTCCGCTTATTTCATAGTCTTTATCAGGTCTGATAAAATTTTTCTCCAGTCGTGCGATAAGCTTTGCAGGATCATTCTTGTCAAACAATGCCTGCCCTCCGCAGTAAGCACCTTTGGCAAGCGCAGGGTCGCCACCTTCATCGAGGTTCATGCCGTTATAGATCAGCAAAATTCCTTCATCTTTCAACAATGCATATGGGCCGCTCTCTACCAATCGGCTATCAAAATATCCGGGGCGGGGTTTAAGTACACTCTTTAATGAATCATTCTTTACTACCGGTGTCCAGTGAAGAAGATCGGTTGAAGTAGCCATAAACAAATCGGTATCTCCAAAGTACATCCAGTATTTACCATTTACTTTTTCAGCAACGATGCGTGAGCCGTGCTGTCGCGCAACAATAGCACCGGATTTACTCCACGTGTTTTTATACTTACCCTGCAGAACAGGGCCTTGCTTCCGCCAGTGAATAAGATCTTTGGATGTTGCCAGCATGAGCCGCGCAACGGTACCGTCATACGCAGTGTAGGTTAATATATAGGTGCTGTCTTCCGATTCAACAATACGCGGATCTTCAACGCCACCTTCCCACTCATATACTTTGAGACTATCGTTATCAGGATATAGTACAGGTTCTTTCATTTTTTCAAAATGCAGTCCATCATTGCTTACGGCCACTCCTAATCGCGATGTACCCGCGTATTTCCCAATCACATCTTCCGCGCGATATACCAGGTATACCTTGCCATCACGCACCACGGCAGCGGGGTTAAATACATCCTTCACTTCCCACTTCACATTCTTTTTCAGAACAGGACAATGAAATACATTATCTCCCGGAAGTAACACGGGGTTAACACTATCTGCTTTTATAAAAGGCAACATGGCCCACGATGAGTCCGGCTTAGGAGTTTGTGTTTCAGTTGATGCCGGTTTTCGCGCGTCACAACTTACCATGACAAGCGCAACAGAAACTGTTATGAAAAGAACATCCCGAAAATTCTTTTTTCGTTTCATGTAGATATATTTTTATATTTCAGCAGATGCAGACTGGCAAGGTTATCATTACCTTACTTATTATAAACGTTTAAGTTAGTATTATGAAAACGAAAAAGAAACGCGTTGAAGAAGAGTTGATCAAAGAAGCATTAGAAGAAGAGCATCGTATTCGGAAGGCATTTAAAGATAAAGACTGGGCAGAGATAAAGGGCGCCAATAGCTGGATGATCTTCAAGGTCATGTCAGAATTTGTAGAAGGGCTGGAGAAACTGGCCAAGATCGGACCGTGTGTTACTATCTTTGGTTCGGCACGTGTAAAGCCAAGCAATCCTTACTATAAGATGGCCGATGAAATTGCGTTCCAACTTGTACAACAAGGCTATGGTGTCATTACCGGTGGTGGTCCTGGTATTATGGAGGCGGGTAACCGCGGAGCAAGTCGTGCCAAGGGTAAATCTGTAGGTTTGAATATTTACCTTCCTCATGAGCAAAAAGGAAATATTTATATAGATCCTGATAAACTCATTACGTTCGATTACTTTTTTGTGCGCAAGGTCATGTTCGTAAAATACTCACAAGGGTTTATCGTTATGCCGGGAGGATTTGGTACACTCGATGAATTGACGGAAGCGCTTACACTGATACAGACTAAAAAAATAGGAAGATTCCCCATTGTATTGGTTGGAAAAAAATTCTGGGGAGGGCTCATTGACTGGTGGAAAAAAGTACTCGTGCATGAAGGTATGATTCACCACGAAGATCTTGATCTTTTTAATGTAGTTGATACACCAGAAGATGCTGTACGTGTGATTGACGAGTTCTATTCAAAATATTTGTTGTCGCCAAACTTCTGATGGAAGGGAACACGATGTGTTCATCTTTCGTTTTATAAAAGAAGGCATAATTATATACTGATATCGTGCTGATGGAAACGGATGCTACACAAGTAACACGAAGACGGAGATCTTTCTTTCCTGCAGGTGGTCCCAGCACCGCAGATTTTATATCCGTATGTACACTCGTTATTTTATTTGGCTATATTATTTATAGCCAGACACGGCAGTCTTCTATAAAAGAGGAAGAGACGATTTCCGATGAAGGCGTTATTCCCACACAATATGAAGAACTGGCAACGCCATTCCCGGCTGTTTCATTCGATCTGCCCAAAGAGATAAGCTTTGCCGGAGAAGCTGTACCACTAAATATACCGGATGTACGTGAACGATTGGACAAAGAACTTCAGATAAACTGTTATCTGCATAGTAATACAATCTTCCTTATCAAACGCGCCCATCGCTGGCTTCCGCAAATGGAGGAGATACTTCGTAAATATGGTATACCCGATGACTTCAAGTACTTACCGCTTATTGAAAGTAACTTAATGAATGTTACTTCCTATCGCGATGCTGTAGGCTATTGGCAGATACTTGAATCCTCAGGCAAAGAACTTGGACTCGAAATAACAAAAGAAGTAGATGAACGCTACGACCCACTTAAGGCAACAGAAGCTGCCTGTAAATATTTAAAGAAGGCTCATAACAAATTTGGCGATTGGGCATTGGTTGCCGCATCGTATAACCGCGGTATGGGTGGCATGGAACGCGCGCTTGACGATCAGCATGTAAAATCGTACTATGATCTATACCTGAACGATGAAACTTCGCGCTATGTATTCCGCATCCTGGCAATTAAGCATATTATTGAGAACCCTGTAAAGTATGGATTCAAAATTGAATCGCGGCATCTATACCAACAGGAAGAACTGCGGTATGTAGAAGTTACTGAGACTGTAAAAGATCTCATTTCATTCTCGTTAGCACAAGGCATCAACTATAAATTACTGAAGCGACACAACCCGTGGTTGCGTGAAGATAAACTTACAGTGAAGAAGGGCAGGGTTTATAAAATAGCGATTCCGGCTTCGTAATACTATTGGCTGTTGGTTTAGTCCATTGCTATCAATAATTTTATTCATACAACCCTGTATCTATGCGTCCCTATATTCTTGCAGAAAATACCTGGAAAACGGTACAAGAAACAAACTATAAAACAGCTGTTCTCCCGTGGGGAGCATGTGAAGCACATAATTATCATTTACCCTACGGCACAGATATAATTGAAGCAGAGCATGTAGCAGCGGAGGCCGCACGCATTGCCTGGGAAAGCGGTAGCCGTATCGTTGTATTGCCGGTTGTTCCCTTTGGAGTTAATACAGGGCAGTTTGATGTGAAGCTGGACATCAACATGAGCCCCAGCACGCAACTTGCCGTGCTTCGCGATATCGTTACCGTATTAAATCGTCAGGGTATATATAAACTTATAATTCTGAACAGTCACGGTGGCAATGATTTCAAAACCATGATCCGCGAATTAGGACTTCAATTTCCGGAGATGTTTTTATGTCAGTGCAACTGGTATCAGGCTGTTGATCAAAAAGAATATTTTGAGAATAAAGATGATCATGCCGGAGAAATGGAAACCAGCGTTGTGATGCACCTCACACCTCATCTCGTTCGTCCGCTGGAAGAAGCCGGAGATGGAGCCGCCAAAAAATTTCGCATCAGCGCTATACGGGAAGGATGGGCATGGGCAGAACGCAAATGGACACAAGTAACTAAAGATACAGGCGTAGGTGATCCACGAAAAGCCTCAAGCGAAAAAGGTGCTCGCTATTTTAAAGTCGTCACCGAAAAAGTAGCCAGATTTTTTCAGGAAGTAACGGAAGCCGACAATAAGGACCTGTATGTTTAGGAGTTGTTAGTTTCGAGCCGCGAGAAAGAGAAACAGCTACTGGCTTCAGGAGTAAGAAGATCATGAGGAACACAAAATTCTTATGCTATATATTGAATTAAGTGATATATATAGTCCGGTTTTAAGCTGTTTAGCAAACTAATACTTAAGATATAAAGTTACATTCATCGAAAGTTTTCCTGTAACCAGCAGCCTGCAGCCAGAGGCCTTTTCTCGCAGCTCATAACTCATAGCTCGCTGCTATTTAATTCAGCGCTGCCATCTTCGTGTTCTTATAGATTTCTTTCCCTTTGTCGTTCCATTCGGCTTTTACGTAGGGTTTGAGTTCTTTGTCGAATGCCTCTTTGGAGTATGATACAATTTTTTTACGCTTCCCGTTAGGATAGTATTCTGTCCAGTCGCCAACTTTTTGATCCCAATGGTATTCGCCTTGCACGGCTACATTTCCATTCTCATGGAATAAATAATAGAAACCTTCTTTCTCGCCAAACTCGATCGGTATCATTTCCTTCATCTTCTTCCGATCGCTTGGGTCATGATACGTTACCATCGATTCACGCGGCCATCCTCTATAGTATTTCTCTTTATCAGTAAGTACACTATCACGACTATAGGTAAGCCAGCGACCATGTTTCGTGCCTTTGTAAAATATACCTTTTGCCAATATAACTTCGCCCTGGCGTCTTTCATAAGGTCCGTGCAGCAGTACACCTTTCTTCGGATCGAATGTAGTAGTCTTGCGTATCTCCTTACGGGTAAAGTCGTACCAGTAAATATCGCGCACAAAAGTCTGGGGCTTCTCTGCTTTCTTCAGGTAGTAAAACGTTTCGTACGTTACGCGATCACCAAAACCTTTTCGGGTAAATCCTTTTTTGGTTTTGATACCATAGAAAACTTTTTTCTTAACCTTCTTTTTCTTTTTGGTTTCGGCAGGCTCGTCTTCGCGTTTGAAATCCAGCGTTGCCGGAGTATCAATAGAAAAGCGTTGTTCTTCTTCCGGCTCTGGCTGCTGTGCAAAAGCCAGTGTACCAGAGAACATGACGAAGTATATTAATATCAGGTATCTGTTCATAGTGCTCTGCAATAAAATCACAACGAATTTAAGCAAAAAATAGTGTTGATAAGATCCGTTAAATGAAACTTCTTAATCCCGAAAAAGGTTCACCTCATCAACCCTTCAACCATGCATACTAAAATACTGGCCATTGGTGGCAGCCTTCGCGAAAACTCATCGACACAACATATATTAAACAATCTTCAGACGTGGACACCACACCCTGTTGAATTTATAGTATATACCGGATTGGCTGAGCTGCCGCACTTTAATGACAATCCTAATCCGCCCGCGTCCATTCTCGTATGGCGCGAGCAACTTGCCGAAGCACATGCTGTTTTAATATGTACTCCTGAGTATGCCTTTGGTGTACCGGGCTCGCTCAAAAATGCATTGGACTGGACTGTTTCTTCCGGAGACTTTGTTGATAAACCTGTTGCCGTTGTTACGGCTTCCACTGTAGGCGATAAAGCACATGCATCGTTACTGTTGACGTTGTCTGCGATATCAGCAAAACTATCTGAAGAAACTTCGTTGCTGATTCCTTTTATACGTTCGAAGATCGATGCTGCGGGAAACATCAAAGACCAGGAAACTGCAAAGGCTTTACAGACTGTATTGCATGCTTTGATAAAATCTGTAGCAACCCTGTAAAAGCCATATACGTTTGGTACCTTCACGCACCCATATAAAAATTTTCAGTCATGGCCGAAGAACTTATTATTGCCACATCGTCAAATAAAAAAGAACGATACGATATACTCGTTCCACAAATTGAATCCCTGGTAGAAGGCGAGTCCGATATCGTTGCTAACCTCTCAAATATAGCGGCAGCTTTGAAACAGACGATGAATTTTTTCTGGGTAGGGTTTTATGTTGTTAAGAATGATCAACTGGTTCTTGGTCCGTTTCAGGGACCTATAGCATGCACCCGGATTAATTTTGGCAAAGGAGTTTGTGGCACTTCGTGGAAAGAAAAGAAAACCATTCTTGTTCCCAATGTAGATGAATTTCCCGGTCATATAGCCTGCAGTTCTGCCTCCAAATCAGAAATTGTATTGCCGGCATTTAAGAATGGAGAAGTAACATTAGTGCTTGATGTTGACAGTGATGTGCTGAATGATTTTGATGATACTGATCGTGAGTCTCTGGAAAAAGTAATGCGCATCATCGAAAAATTAGTATAGGTGATGACGCAAGAGCAACTTCAGTCTTTCTATACAACCAGAAAATCAACTTTCTCGGAAAGCCTTTCGTCCATCCGCAAAAAAATCAACCTGGTGTCTAACATCCGACTGGCAACCGCTATTGCTTTTTTGATTGTTATATACTTCGGATTTACTCAACATAACCTGCTATACTTTGCAGCGTTGCTATTAGTTCTGTTTGTTATACTTGTGCGAAGGCATAGTATACTTTTTGATGAGAAGACTCACCTTGAAAACTTAGTGGCATTGAACGATGCCGAAAGTAAAGCGGCTATTGGAGATTATGCTTCCCTGCCAACAGGTGTTGAATATATCGACCCGCATCATCCATATTCACACGACCTGGATATATTTGGCGAAGGTTCACTCTTTCAGTATATAAATCGTTGCAATACATTAGGTGGTAAACGGAAGTTTGCAGATCGTCTCTTGTCGCCCTTACCATCTGGTGAAAGTATATATGAGCAACAGGAGGCTATACGGGAACTGTCTTCGCTTACTGATTTCAGACAACACTTTCAGGCTGCCGGCAAAGAGATGGACGAGCAACGTGATGACCGCGCGCAGTTACAGGCGTGGCTTGCTCAACCTGCCTTTCTTTATGGTAAGCCTGTATATAAATATCTCCTCGCTATATTTCCTGTTATAACGATAGCGCTTATTGTGCTTGCTTTTTTCTTCCCAGCATTGAAAGGCTATGCTATACTTTCTGCATTGGCACAATGGGCTATACTCGGTTTCCATATTAAAAAGGTAAATGCCTTTCACGACTATATCAGTCGCAAGAAGAATATACTCCAGAAATTTGCGCGACTCCTCCACTACCTGCAACACAACACATTTAAAGCTCCGCTGCTCAAAAGATTATCAGAGCATGGGCATGAAGCCGATGTAAAAGTAAAATCACTGGCATCGCTGGTGAGTTCGCTCGATGCGCGGCTTAATGCGATGACCACACTTGTAGTGAACAGCTTATTGCTATACGATCTTCAATGTGTATACCGCCTAGAAAAATGGAAAGCTGATCATGCCGAAAAACTTATAGCATGGCTTAACACAGTAGATGAAATGGAAGTGCTTGGCAGCCTGGGCACATTTGCTTTCAATCATCCAAACTTTCAGTATGCTGCTATACATAAAAAACTTTCTATAGAAATAGAAGAGCTCAGCCATCCGCTTATTCGCGAGAACGAACGTGTTGCCAACGATCTTGTACTCGGCAACAATCAATCGGTGCTTATTGTAACAGGTGCAAACATGGCCGGCAAGAGTACTTTTCTTCGAACCGTTGGCGTAAATCTTATATTGGCACTAAGTGGTGCGCCTGTTTGCGCTCAGTCATTCCGGTGTCCGGTGATAAACTTGAGAACAGGTATGCGTACAGCAGATTCACTCAAAGACCATCAGTCTTATTTCTACGCAGAACTTAACCGGCTCAAGACCATTATGGATGAGCTGCGAAACGATAAACCATTATTGATTTTGCTTGATGAAATTCTGAAAGGCACGAACTCAACCGATAAGCAGGCAGGATCTATAGCTTTGGTAAAACAACTTCTACCACATCCATGTCTTGCTATGGTTGCCACACATGATCTGGCATTGGGAGAACTTCAAACAGAATATCCGGATCGCGTTAAGAATTATTGTTTTGAAGCAACGATAGAGAATGACCAGCTTTCATTTGACTATAAATTGAAACCCGGTCTTGCGCAGAAAATGAATGCGACCTTTTTAATGAAGAAGATGGGAATCATTCCTGCATAGTATATATATGCAGGAATGATGTGATGCTATTTTTCGAACTGTAGCACAATGCTATAGGATTCAACTCCCTGCACCAACACTTCGCGTGTACCCGTTCCATCAAGATTACCGCGTGCAATTACATGTGTATCGGTGGCGGGATCTGTTTCTGTCCAATATATTTTTCCGGAACCTTTATCAATCGCTATACCATCCGGGCGAGTTATACCATCCTGGCGGTCGAACAAAACGGCCGGGCTGCCCGACAGATTAGCTCCTACAATTTTACGCAAACCTTCGTCTGCCCAGTAAATCAAATTAGCAGAAGCATCCAGGTATATACCGGACGGATTTTGTAATGTAAGGTTATTGATACCAAAAAAGCGTGAAGGATATTTAGCCGTGCCGTCTACTTTAAAATACCAGATGGAAGCATAATCGCTCAGATCAGAGTAGAATAATTCCTTGCGCGTTGGGTCGTACGCTAATCCATAGCTATATGAAAGCACCGTGTCGTACTCAAACATGGACGTTGCCAGTGCGGTACCATCCAGGCTTCCCTTTTTCATTTGGCCTGTGCCCGAGTTAGACCAGTACAATACGTTGTTGGCAACATCCAGTGCCAGTGCTGTAGGCGTGCTTACACTGTCGGCTTCATCGTATAATACTTCTACTGAACCTGAGCCATCGAGGTTAAGACGCAGTATACGGTTGTTGGTTTCTTCTGCAGCGTAAACTTTACCCCCTAAAAAATCAATAGCTATACCAGCCAATGTATCCAGGCCTTTCGACTCATCTGCTATGGTTGAAAATGTATTCGGAGTGGCCAGGTCGATAACACCAATTTTCTTGCCGCTATAATCGGAGAAGTATAGATGTGTAGCTTTCGGGTATACCGGATCTTTATCAATACCATCACCGCACGATGCTATAAATAAGACAGATAGAACAACAAGAACAGAGGGAATGAATTTCATGTATGTAGAGTTATTTTTTAAAATCCATGCAGCACAGGGTTGGGGTTAGGCTGCATAGAATAACGAAAATATTTATGCTGGTATTTTGCAAAGTTC
>DJFR01000196.1:0-140 GCA_002432545.1 Flammeovirgaceae bacterium UBA5867
CTCCAGGAATTTTTTCAAATAATCAGTTTCTCCTTTTGCAAAGTAATCTTTACGAACGCGGTGTGCATCGTATCCGTCAAAGGTATAGTTTACCTTGCCCGTTAGTTCACCAGACTCTTTCAAAACAAGATCTGAGCTAA
>DJFR01000196.1:250-44367 GCA_002432545.1 Flammeovirgaceae bacterium UBA5867
GTTGAACTGATCTTCCATTGGATATTCCTGGCGTATAAAACCATGATCGCGCGTGCTCAACAACACCATCTCTACCGGAATGTCAGCTTTATCCAACATGGCGCCCAGTAGTATATTTATATCGCCTGCTGTTCCTTTCTTACTCTCAAATATTTTTTTAAGATTATCAGCATATTGATCTTTCACACCGTCCCACTCCATGTTATTGCGCACATAGCTAAAGATGGCTGCTGTTTTCTGTTGTGGATCGGTAATGCCAGCTGTGATTTCTTCTACTTTTTTCTTAAGGAAATTAGAACCAGAAATAGCTTTACCGAAACTTTCACTTTCCAACAAAAGCGTATTGAGCTTCGACCATGTTCCCATTATTTCCTTTACCGGCTGACCAGGAAAACTGATGTGCGACAATGCAAGATTGATTTTTGAAACATAATCATCTTCACAAGTCATGAAAGGTTCTTCTTTAAAGGCCGGTACATCTTTCGATACCCAATGGTGCGCCTGAATCTGGAAATCAGTATTTGCTTTATTCTTTATCTCGTATGATGTAGGCGCTATATATCCCTGCATATACTTTTCGAAAAAGAAAAACTCGGGGAACATCGCCCAGTACTCACTCCAGCGAACCGGAATGTCGTATTGAAACTGCCAGTTAGGAAAGTTGGCAAGAAACTCTGACGTAACAGTATAGGAGTATTCTATAACAGAACCTTCTTTAACATTGGGCAATGTAAATTTCTGAAGGTTGATATTGCGATTAAATTTTTCTTTGAAGATACCGTCCTTCGACATATCGGTTTCAACAATCTTACCATTTTCAAGGTTGTAGGTTGTTGCTTTCAATTTTGTTACGCGTTCTTCTGAAGAACCAGAATGGTATAGGGGTATACCGGCATCGGCCCAGCTCATACCTTCTTTCGTAAGAATTTTGATACGCACATGTCGCTCAAAAACCAATGTGGCATTTATGGCAGTAACCGATACATAGGCTTCACCATAATCAACCAGCATAACAGCAGCGGCAGATGAATCCTTATCATAGACCTTCATCTTCAGGTCTTCTAATGGGATGTCACCAAATTTAACAGGAGATTTCTGCGCACAGACTATATGCACAGAGAGGGTGGCCATGAGGCCAAGCATTAAAGCTCTCATAAACAACAAAGGCAGGTTAGTTAGATTTATTTGTTCCGTAAGTATAAAAAAAATTAGTGCAACTTTATCGATTCTTTTTGCAGCTTCGGGCTGCGTTTTAACACTTAACTATTTATTCAAATTGGCGAAAGCGAAAACAATCTACTTCTGTCAGAGCTGCGGATACGAATCTGCCAAGTGGCTTGGCAAGTGTCCATCGTGCAGTGCATGGAATACGTTTGCTGAAGAATTAGTAACCAAGGAAGACAGCAACAAGAATGAGTGGCGACAGGAATCTTCGCGCACCAAGTCAATAAAGGCAAAAGCTTTATCTGAAATAGAAGCAACTGCGGAAGCACGCGTGCATGCCGGTGATGACGAGTTGAATCGTGTATTGGGCGGAGGCATTGTTCCAGGTTCACTGGTATTAATTGGTGGAGAGCCTGGTATAGGTAAATCTACGCTCATGCTTCAGGTTGGCTTGCAATTAAAATCACTCCGGGTACTATATGTATCCGGTGAAGAAAGTGAGCAACAAATCAAGATGCGGGCCGACCGACTGGGCAACTCTTCCAAAGGCTTTTATATACTTACTGAAACCAACACCAAGAATATATTTCTGGCTATCGAGTCGCTGCAACCTCAACTGGTTATCATCGATTCTATTCAAACACTATATTCTCCATTAATGGATTCAGCAGCCGGAAGTATAGGACAAGTGCGGCAGTGTGCTGCAGAGTTAATGAAGTTTGCAAAAGAAACGGAGACACCTGTTTTTCTGATTGGACACATTACCAAAGATGGCATGCTGGCGGGTCCGAAAGTATTGGAGCACATGGTGGATACGGTTTTACAATTTGAAGGCGACCGGCATTTAGCCTATAGAATTTTGCGCACTACCAAAAACCGGTTCGGCTCTACTTCAGAGATCGGAATTTATGAAATGCTGGGAACTGGACTTCGTGAAGTTACCAATCCATCGGAGATTTTAATTTCGCAGAAAGACGGACAACTCAGTGGTGTAACCATTGGCGCAACGATAGAAGGGAACAGACCTTTGTTGATAGAGATACAATCGCTGGTAAGTCCGGCATCGTACGGAATGCCACAACGTACACCTACCGGTTTTGATCAGAAGCGATTGAACATGTTGCTGGCTGTGCTTGAAAAACGTTGTGGCTTTCGCATGGGTACACAAGATGTTTTTCTGAATATGGCCGGTGGTATAAAAGTAGAAGACCCTGCTATAGATCTTGCAATCTGCATCTCCATTATATCCTCTATGGAAGAAATTCCGGTGTCTGATAAAATATGTTTTGCTGCGGAGATCGGGTTGGGAGGAGAGCTTCGCGCGGTGAACCGCATCGAGCAGCGTATTTCAGAATCGGAGAAACTTGGATTTGAGGAGATCTATATTTCCAAGTTCAATCAAAAGTCAATCGACCTGAAGAAGACTAACATACAGGTAAAGGCTTTTGGAAAACTGACGGAGGTTTTTCAGGAGTTGTTTGGCTAAGTATACATTCTATAAGAAAAAGATATTTAATATATATTTCGCTACCTATGTTTTCGCGTTCATCCTGGCTTCACTTACGTATACCTTTCTCGTATTACCTGATGCCGGTATTTTTTTTTAGTCTGGCTATTTCACCAAACATCAGTGTAAACCCGTTGATCTGGACTTTTCTAATTATACACATGTTTCTATACCCGGCCAGCAATGGATATAACAGCTACTTCGATAAAGATGAAAAGAGTATAGGAGGTTTGAAGAATCCTCCGAAAGTAACAAAAGGACTATATTATCTTTCTCTTCTGTTCGATGTTGTTGCGCTCGTGCTGGCGGTAGTCAAGATATCGGTCGTATTCGCTATCCTTATTTTTATTTATGGATTGATTTCGAAGGCATATAGTCATCCGGCTATACGGCTTAAGAAATATCCCATCGGAGGCTGGCTGATTGTTAGTTTGTTTCAGGGATTGTTTGCGTTTGTAATGTGCTATGTCGGAATCAATCGCTTTCCATTGGAAAATGCTCTCCGGGCTTCTGTTATTATACCCGGACTTCTAAGTACAGCCATGTTGTTAGGAACCTACCCGATGACACAGATATACCAGCATGAAGAAGACGCAAAACGCGGAGACAAAACCTTTAGCAGGATGCTGGGTATACGCGGAACGTTTCTTTTTGTAGGCGCTTTGTTTGGAGCCGTTACCGTGGGCTATATACTTTATTTCAACGCATTCTTTGTGAACAACTATAGCCGGGCATTTATCACTGCGCTATTCCCAGTAGTTATATTCTTCCTTTACTGGTTTATCCGCGTTGTAAAAGACGAGACAAAGGCGAACCATAAAAACACCATGTGGCTGAATTTTATTTCAGCCACATGTTTAAATATATTCTTTATTTATCTGCTGCTGGATTCAACGCAACTCTGGCAGATGTTCTAGCAACAAAAATATATATTTTACGCAATGGCGCCTGCTTTTTCCAGCAGAGCTTTGGTTGCTCGTATACCTTCGTCTTCGCTCAACGTTTGCCCTTCATACTCTATACCAATATAGCCTGTATAGCCTGCAGCTTTTACAATTGGCAACATACGGGTATAATCTGTATCGGTGCAATTGCCCTGTGCATCGAACTCATGTGTTTTAGCACTTACGCCTTTTGCATATTGCATCAGCTCCTGTACACCTTTATAGCGATCGTATTCTTCCAGGCATTTTGTTTTTGCCCACGCTTCAGGAGTATTGGCTTCCGGTTTTGTACGATTGATGCAGAAGTTACCGAAGTCAGGCAGTGTACCACAGTTGTCCATTTGTGTGCCGGCAATAACACTGCTCAACCATTGACCATCTGAAGAAAAGCCTCCGTGATTTTCAACAATCACATTTATACCTACACCTTTTGCAAATTCAGAAAGCTGACGAAGTCCTTCTGTTGCAGCTTTGGCAACATCTTCACGTTTACCTTCACCGGCAGCATTTACCCGAATGGAGTGACATCCTAAAAACTTGGCAGCCTCTACCCACTTGTAATGATTTTCTACGGCCTGCTTTCTCTTTTTAGCATCAGCATCACCAAGTTCTCCCTCACCATCACACATGATCAATACACTGGTTACACCGAGATCGTCACAACGCTTTTTCAGATCAGCCAGGTATGCCTGATCTTTTGCTTTGTCTTTGAAAAACTGATTTACATACTCCACAGCAGATATACCGTAGTCGTTTTTAGCTTTCGCAGGAAAGTCGAGGTTGGTTAATTTTCCATCGAAGAGCGATTTATGCAGTGACCACTCGGCCAATGAAATTTTAAAGAACAATTCTTTCGGAGCTGCAGCAGTTGTTGTCGTTGTATCGGCAGTTGCCTGCTGATCGCCCGAGGGTTTACTTCCGCAGGCTGATAAAAAAGATGCTCCTGCCGTTGCGCCAACAGTGATGAGTCCGAGGGAACGTAAAAAAGATCTGCGATTCGTTTCTTGGTTCATGGTTGTATGATGGTTGATTATAAGGGAAGATAAGAATTGATTCTTAAAAAATTACCTATAACTTCAATCAACATCCCCTATAGATCAACTAACGGTAAATATGTTTTATGAAAGTCAGAACATCTTTCCGTGAGTATTGCGCATAATGATTCGCGCTACGGGCTTTACATGAATCGCCAGGTTGATAGCAACATTGGAAGCCCATTCGTTACCAAAAAGATTTTGAATCTGCCGGCCCGCCCAAAGTCGCGCAGCAAAATTACTCTTCCATTGCTGTGTATAGCTTTTCTCTAACTGCCCTCTCGAAAAGTGCTCATCGGTGCAATAGTGTGTTACAAGTTCACTCACAATCTTGGATGCATGCATCGCCATAGCCATACCATTACCACACAAAGGCGTAATCATGCCGGCAGCATCGCCAGCCATAAGTATATGGTTTTCGACTGCAGATTTAGTTTCGAAAGAAATCTCGTTGATTACTTCGGGCTTCTCGAAGAGAAAATCGGATTGTGTAAAGATTGATTTCAACAACGGGTTTGTAAAGAGCACCGCTTCTTCCATATCGCGGATGTTTTTATACTTCTTTACATTATCGCGATGCGTCAGGTAACAGAGATTTGTTTTACCATCCTCCACATTACTCATTCCACAATAGCCGCCCGGAAAATTATGAAGGGCAATGAGATCTGCAGGATGATCGGTTTTTATATGATACTTTACGCCAACATAAGGCGATCGCTTTTGTATAAATGAACGGTTAAGCTGCACATCCATCTTCGATCGTTTACCAAACGAGCCGATCACAATATCGGCCACTATATTTCCGCGCGAAGTCGTTACCTCGAATTTATCTTCACGATCGTGAAAGACTATATTTTCGGCTTCGGTGTTAAGCCAGAACTCTGCACCGGAAGCTTGGGCTTTTCTGAATAAAAAATCATCCAGTATATACCGGCTCAGACCGAAGCCTCCCAGATCAAGCGGCAGCTTTTCATATTTACCGCTGGTGGCAGAGAGTAGAAAATTACTGATGCGCGGTGGCGAAAATTCTTCAGGAAAAAGATCAAGCGACTGGAGAAAAGGAATTGTCTCATTCGAAATATACTCCCCGCAAACACGATGAAATGGATATATCTTTTTTTCAACCACATGTACATCAAGTCCCTTTCGGGAAAGAATAATGGCTGATACAAGACCCGCGAGCCCGCCACCGATAATTACTATTTTTTTCAATTTCTGATCCGTGTTTCCGTATTTGAGAATTCCGGATGAAAATTAATACGTATACAGTCAAAAAATAGCACCGGAATAAATCTTGTTGAGTAACCTTTTACGTTAATATACTGTTTACATTACACAGTTGGCTCTATGAATACAAATATGAAAGACTCTGCAAATTCTGAACCTATGCACGTATTGCTCGTTGGGAATAACCCGATCGAGTTAAGCGCGGTTTTGAAAAAACTGCAGGATGTACGAGGTTTTAAAATTGTTACGGAGATCGCGTTTGATGTGAAAAGCATCATGGAGCGGCTAATCCGTTTTAATCCGAACTTTATTTTAATTGACGACAACATCGGTAAAGCCGAACTGAAGGAAACTATTGCCACGCTCTCCGGCAACGCCAAGACAAAAGATATTCCGATAACGCTGCTTAAAAATTCAAACTACCATGAATCGCTCATGGCTAACAGCATCCTCGATTATCTGTTAAAGCAAAATCTTTCTACCGATGCGATCTATAATACGCTGAAGAATTCTTTCCGATTTAAAAAGACACAACTTTACTTATACCAGGTATATCAGAAAAGAAAAGATTTTATACTAAAGCTGTCGCACGGATAAAGTTTCAGATCTGGTCTTCCAGTAAAAATTCTTTTCGCATACGCTGACCTTTTCGCTCAATTTCCAAACGTATTTTCTTGTTAGGCTTGCTGTTGAAGAAACCATTCAGGTGATTGAGCGTGAGTATCTGTGTTGTTATACCGTTTATACTCGTAATAATATCACCAGCCATAATGCCGGCTTTGTCTGCCGTGGAGAGTTTTCTTACTTCCGTTACTTCGAACACATTTAGCTGCGAGCCTTTTGCTTTAACAATAATGCCACTCAGGTTATAGTGAAAGCCTTTTTTAAAGGAGGCGTTCTTTTTAATATATATCTCTTCCTGTGGAAAATTAAAGATGATCGTAAAGCGACTCATGATCTCACCACCTACGGCTCCGTTTCGAAATACATTTCCGATCTTTATACTATCAGAATAACTGTTGGGATCCGGAAAATTGGCAATGGCATTATTCAATTTATAGCTTCCGAATTCTATTGATTTGATCCGGCCAACTTTACCTACAATTTCGCCTCCGAGCCCGCGACCTATAACACTGCTAACGACATGTTCCGGCACTGTAATTCGCTGATCGGTTGCAGGGTCCAGCATCAATCCATGGCTCGCGCCAGAATCCATCAGTAATTTTGCATTTATAGTGGTACCATCCTGAAATGAAATCGGTGTGATGATATAGGGCTTGGTGTCCTCTATTTTCATCGGTATAGTTTGAAACTTTCTTGATTTTCTAAACCTGTCGGGTGTTGTGCAGGTGAGCACTCTNNGTGCCGAGGTAATTTCTAAGTTCGAGGTAATCTTCTTCGAGCACCAGCATGGCGTGGCCGCGACCTTGTATGCCGGGAAGATCAAGTGTAACATTGTTTGTAACGTACGCATCCACAAGTTTTTCTCCACCGGGTCCAGATATAGTATATTTTCGGGAGTACGGTAAATTAAGAATGTCTGTAAATGTTTTTTGCGTAAGTATAGCAGTGCGTACGCCTGTGTCGAGTATAAATTTTAATGGAAGTGTTTTGTTTAAAACCACCGGAATCACCACGAGGTTATTATATATCTCGATGGGCATTTGTACCTTCTTCTGACCCGGAGGAAGAGAGAAACCCAGTGTTTGAGCTGAGACATTCCCTACGCAAGCAATCATAATAAAGACGAAGACCTGAATTATACGCACCATACAAACGTGTGAACCGTATTCGGTTATACGTCAAGATAAGTCAAAATGTGCGAATGTTTATTGATTTTCTCTCTGGATCGATGCGAGAAGTTTTTCGGCAGAGTTCTCGATCAAAAGAAATTCGAGATTGGAGGCGCGGAGAAAACCGGCATCTACCATTTTGTGCATCTGATCTATGAGTGCCTGAAAGAAATCTGCTGTGTTAAGCAGTGCGACAGGCTGTGTAATAATACCGAGTTGCTTCCAGGTTAATATTTCGGCAAGTTCATCAAGCGTACCCCAACCGCCCGGCATAGCTATAAATGCATCCGACAGGTCGGCCATTCTTTTTTTGCGTTCGTGCATGGAGCCCACTACTTCGAGTTTTGAAACGCCACGATGACCGACTTCGCGCTGAAGCAAGAAGTCGGGTATAACGCCAATTACTTCGCCACCGTTTTGTAAAACTGAGTCGGCAATAACACCCATAAGACCAACATTGCCTCCACCGTATACAAGGGTGTGGCCTTGTGCAGCCATCAGCGCACCTAATTCTTTAGCAGCTGTTTCATAGACCGGACTATGGCCTAAGGAAGAGCCGCAGAAAACACAAATGTTCATGGGTTGAAATAAGAAAGCCGCGAGAAGCGAGCTTCTTAGAATTTGTTATCGTGTTTGTTTTTGCTCACCTGTTTGTTTGGGAAAATCCAGGGAGAAACAATCGCTAAAATAAATAGTGTGATTACCACGTAAAAAGGCCACCATGATGCTACGTCCATAACTTTATATTTTTAGGCTCGTAAAAATAGGTTCTCTGAGAGTATTTTGTATCAGAAGATTGAAAAATTGTTTTGAATAACGATCTTGTTGGCGAGGCCACTTAACTTAAGTATGAAAAGATTTTTGATTTTTACCGGAATAGCAATTGTCGTTCTTATTCTGCTAGGCCGGGTTACGATGTACTACATGAAGAAACAAACCAAGTCTTTCAGTCCGGAAGAGCAGGTTGTTTTTAATGACCAAGACCTGAACATTAAAGTTTTCTACAACCGTCCGTATAAAAAAGGCCGCGAGATCTTTGGTGAACTCGTGCCGTATGGCACCGTGTGGCGCACCGGAGCCAACGAAGCAACAACTTTTGAAACATCAAAAGATCTTCAGTTTGAAGGCAAGACTTTAAAGAAAGGACAATATTCTTTATGGACCATTCCCGGTGAAGAAACATGGACTATAATTTTCAATACTGAGTACGGGCAGTGGGGTGTTAATTCGGGTGGAGAAGCCAATCGCGATCCTTCGCGTGATGTATTAAAGGTAGATGTTCATGCGGTTCAACAAGAGAGATTGTTCGAACAATTCACCATTGCCTTTGAAAAAGTAGGAGAGGATGCCGAGATGGTTTTGATCTGGGATAAAACACTGGTAGCAGTTCCTTTCTCCTATTAACATCTAATGCCCGGGCTGCTTTACTATCAGATTTAGAAAGATATAAAGTACGAATGAGATAATCGACCAGAGTATTATATAGTATAGAATAATATATACCTCCGAGCTTCCGCCATACGCGATTCCAAACGGAATTAAATGAAAGGCAAAGCAGAATGTATGTAAAGCTCCGGTTGCTGCACCATGAAAGGCAAGCAGTGCAGTAAGAATTAAAAAAAGAGCGGCTATCGATGTACTGATAACCGCTCTTTTTATTTTTTGTCGTGGCAGCATTTCGTTTTTATCGCGCTACAGCTTTTACGGTAAGCTTTCTGTTTTGTGGTGTAACCGCCGGAATGGCGTTCACAAAATAACGGAAGCTCCTGGCATCTGCACCCTGCGAAACAAAAAAGTCAATCAAAGCTTGAGCCTGCGCTCGCGTTCTGTCGTTGTGATAAGTGTTCCGCACAACAACGGTATCTATGTCATTTACCCTTGTATGCACCGAGTCCACTATCAACTCAGTAAGATCAGCGGAAGATTTTACTGTGTCTTCTTCATAGCCACTCAATAAAACCTGGATCTCAAATTTTAATGACGGGTTTGCTTTCGCTACACGCACCAGTCGCTTTAATTCAGACTCTGCTGCAGGCTCAGGTATAGCAGAGTTTGGTTTGAATGTAACATTGAGCGGCACTTCATCACCTGCCTGAAGTTGTTTTAACGTTACGTTTACTTTTTCCTTTTGCGGAATTTTATCAGTAGTAAGATCGAATGTGCGTGAGAAGAAAGATATATTACTCTGTTCCGGGTCTACAGACATTTCATAACGTGTTCCTTCCAATAGAAATACCGAGTACGCTCCGCTTGCATTCGGGCGACCGCTATAAACACGTTTATTCGTATTTAAATCGGTTATAGAAATATAGGATGGGACAGCTGCTCCGGCATTATCCGTTACTTTACCCTCCACCATCATCAAGCCTCGTGGTTTAATTTCGGCAGGAATAAGAAATTCCGTTATCTCGGAATTTTTTCTCGCACCGGGAGCTTCCTTCAACAGGTATCGGCCTAATGCTGCTACACTTACATATTGATCATCTTTTTCAGTATTCACAAAATCAAGCGCTACAGGATTGGTCCATGCACCGTTCTTGAGTTTGGAGATATATAGGTCCATGCCTCCTTTGTTCGGAGTAATTTTATCAGATGAGAAGATGAGCGTTTCGCCATCGGCCATAATGCGGGGTGCTTGCGAATTGCCTGTGTTGATAGAAGCTGGTAGTTCTACAGGTTCTTCCCACTGACCGTTCGATTTTTTCTTCGCCACAAAAATTTTACAGCTACTTGCTTTATTCTGATCCATCTTATCGCAGCGCATAAAATATATAGTGTTGCCGTCACCTGTAAAGGACGGAGCACCATCGTTGCTTTTTGAGTTGATCGGAAGCATCAGGTTTTCCGGCTGGCTCCAGGTGCTGCCCGTAAGCTCAGAAGAAAAAATATCGTAGCCTCCTATAACCGGAGACTTTGCACAGGTAAAATATAGTTTCTTGCCATCGGCACTGAGTGCATATCCTTTAAAAAAATTGAGGCGTGTATTCAGGTGCTTGGGTAAATCAACCGGTTCTTTCCAATCAGACTCGCGGGAAGTATATAATATATTAAGCGCACCATCCTGGCCGTTGTTGGCAATAAACAACAAGGCATTACCATCCAGACTTATAAACGGAGTGGAAACATCCAATGACGGGTGATTAATAATGCTTGGCAGTCTGCGTACTTTCGCCTGCCCCAGTGCGCTGAAGGTAACACTTGCCAGTGCCAGCAACACAGTAATTTTTCTCATATAGATTTTCATGTAATTACTAAAATTAGCGAAAAGCCTGCGAAGCTTTTACAATACCCCTTATAGGGAAAAAGTTATAGCCCGCTCATTTACGCAGGTTACCCGCAGAATTTATTCTAAAAATAAAAGCGCGCGAAGCGCGTAAATTTTTTTTGCCCTGCGGAAAAGCAAGCTACAAATAACATAAAGCCTTCACGGCTGATAAAGCAAAATCGCTGCCGTGAATAATTTTCAGTTTTTCAGCTACCACAAGGGTTTTTCAGCTTTGCATCGTAACTTGGCTCCTCAGAAAATTCAGTATAAATGATCCAGGTAATCCCATCTATTGCCATTCGGAAAGGAAAGGTCGTGAAGATGCGCAAAGGCGATCCGACCAGCGAAAAAGCCTACAACGAAAATCCGCTTGATCTGGCCAAGCGCTTTGAAGATCATGGTATAGAAGTAGTACACCTGGTAGACCTGGATGGTGCAGAAAAAGGCTCTCCGGTTAACTGGGCTGTATTGGAAACAATCTCAGGATATACTGATCTCAAAGTAGATTTTACCGGAGGCATATCTACCGATGGCGACATCAGCAAGGCCTACGAGTTTGGTGCTGACTATATAACTGCTGCCAGTATAGCCGTGACGAATCCAGAATTGTTTGCTTCGTGGATTATATCGTATGGTCGCGAAAAAATAACACTGGGTGCAGATGTTGTGGATCGTAATTCAAAAGAGTTACTCTTCCGCGGATGGCAGCGTAAAACGCAGACTAAACTTTTTGAACAACTTGAGTTTTTCTATTCACGCGGACTGAAATATGTAAAGTCTACAGATGTTTCGCGCGATGGTGTTCTGGAAGGACCTGCGTTTGATTACTACCAGGAAATCATCAATACATTTCCGGAAATATGTGTGCTGGCCAGCGGTGGTGTTCGCGGTGTTGACGATATCAAGCGTCTGAATGATATGGGTGTATTCGCAGTAATATTTGGTAAAGCATATTACGAGGGTGTACTCAACCTGAAAGACCTTGAGCAGTTCCTGGTCAAGAAAGAATCTTAAACTATATATACTCATTAACCTGAAGATCTTTCTACGAAGGATCTTCTTTACTTTATCGATATTCCATTGAACTCCGATCGCTATAATCAGCGAGGCGTTTCGGCCTCCAAAGAAGATGTTCACCAGGCCATCAGCAAACTGGATAAAGGCCTTTTCCCAAAGGCTTTTTGTAAGATCGTGCCCGACTACCTGGGGCATGATGAAAATTTCTGCACGGTAATGCATGCCGATGGTGCCGGAACAAAATCATCACTGGCCTATATATACTGGCGTGAGACTGGCGATCTTTCTGTATGGAAAGGTATAGCACAGGATGCCATCATCATGAATATAGATGACCTGCTCTGTGTAGGCGCAACCGAAAATATACTTCTGTCGTCAACGATTGGTCGCAATAAAAGTCTTATACCGGGCGAAGTGATTGCCGCAGTTATTAACGGAACAGAAGAAGTTCTTGAAATGCTTCGCAGCCACGGGCTGAACATTATCAGCACAGGTGGTGAAACAGCTGATCTTGGTGACCTCGTTAAAACTATTGTTGTGGATAGCACCGTTGTTTCGCGCATGAAGCGAAAGGATGTTATCGACAACAGTAAAATTCAGGCGGGAGATGTTATTGTTGGTTTGGCTTCATACGGACAAACTACCTATGAAAATTCGTACAACGGGGGCATGGGCAGCAATGGCTTGACCTCTGCGCGCCACGATGTTTTCCATAAAGAGTATGCTGTAAAATACCCGGAGTCGTACGACAACAATATTATGGCAGACCTGGTATATGGCGGATCCTGCAAATTGACTGATAAGGTTGAAGGATCTCCGCTCGATGCCGGTAAGCTTGTACTCTCACCAACGCGTACTTACGCACCTGTAATTATTGAAGTGCTGAAAGATCTTCGTTCAAAAATTCATGGCATGGTGCATTGCAGCGGAGGCGCACAAACTAAAGTGCTGCACTTTGTTGACGATGTACATGTGATAAAAGATAGCCTGTTTCCTATACCGCCACTATTCAAGCTCATTCAGCAGCAAAGCAAAACTGACTGGAAGGAAATGTATAAGGTATTTAACATGGGGCACCGCATGGAGCTATATCTGGAAGAGAAGTATGCACAGGCTGTTATTGATATAGCACGAAGCTTCCATGTAGACGCAAAGATTATTGGTCGTGTGGAGAAAGCCGAAACCAAGAAAGTTACTGTTAAAAGCGAAGCTGGCGAATTCAGCTATTAAGATCGGGATATAGTATATCTGCATTCCTCCTGATTGTTGTCACGAGGAATGCAGTTTTAAAGTTTTAGCAACTGATTTTTCCTACGCGGTTCGCGTGTCTTCCCCCTTCAAAATTTTCAGTCAGAAAACGATTTGTTATTTTCTGTGCATCATCCAGGCTGATGAAGCGGGCCGGTATACAAACCACATTTGCATCGTTATGCTGGCGTGCTAAACCTGCCAGTTCTTCATTCCAGCAAATCGCTGCACGAATACCCTGATGTTTATTGGCCGTAATGGCAACACCGTTGGCACTGCCACATACTAATATACCCATATCAAATTCTTTACCTTCGACAGCATTAGCTACCGGATGAGCAAAGTCAGGGTAATCAGCGGAAGCTGTGCTATACGTTCCAAAATCTTTATAGGTATAGCCATTCTTTTCCAGCCAGGTGCGAAGAGCTTCTTTATATTCAAAGCCAGCGTGGTCGCTGCCGATTGCTATTTTTTTCATGACGGTGTTGGGGTTGATTGTTGTTCTTGTCTGCGTTCTTCCTCCTCATCTCTCAGCCGTTGTCTTTCAACTCGTGCTGATATAATTATACTGATTTCAAAAAGCAGATACAAAGGTATAGAGATCAGTGTCTGACTCAATGGATCCGGAGGAGTAATGATCGCAGCAATGACGAGTATAATTACAACAGAGTGCTTCCTGTACCTGCGCAAAAATGCTGGTGTTACCAGGCCTACTTTCGACAGGAAGAAAATTACAACAGGCAACTGGAACAGCAAGCCACTACCAAATACAAGTGTAACTACCGTAGATACGTACGATGTGATATCAAATTCATTTTTGATCATGTCGCTGATCTGGTAGTTAACCATAACATACACCATCAGCGGAGCAATCACATAGTATCCGAAGGATATACCGGCCAGGAACAAAGCAGAGACTGCGCCCACTACGCCACGTGAATTTTTACGTTCGTTTATGCGAAGGCCGGGCTTGATAAATCGCCATAACTCCCATACCACATAGGGAAATGCAAACACAAGTCCGATGATGAAAGCAGCCACAATAGTAATTGTGAACTGACCTGTCATAAAGCGGCTTTGAAGTTCGAGCGGTATATCATCAATACACAGATCCTGCGAGTTGAAGGCTTGTCCGAGTTTGCAGAACATTCGCCAGGTCCAGAAATCTGATTTTGCAGGCGCCAGAATTACGTTGGAGAAAATCCACTTCACTTGAACAAAAGCGACAATGGTAAATACAACGATAGCACCTAATGAGCGGATAACATGCCACCGGAGTTCCTCGAGGTGATCGAGAAATGACATTTCCTTTTCTCCACTTTCTTCTTCTATCGGGTCCTGATCTAATGGCATGGTTTATACAAGTTAAAAAAAGACCTTCCTGTTTTTATCCAAGAAGGCCGTTCTGATTTTTTTCAAATTAATAAAGTGGAAACTTCTCCATTAAGCGGTTTACTTTTTTCTTCACAGCTTTGAGTTGTTTCGGATTCTCAACATTCTGCAAAGCTTCATCGATCAGTTCAACCACTTTCACTACATCTTTTTCTTGCATACCGCGGGTAGTAATCGCAGGTGTTCCTACGCGCATACCCGATGTTACCATAGGTGATTGCGTATCGAACGGTACCATGTTTTTGTTGATGGTAATATCTGCCTGTATCAATGATTCTTCAGCCTGTTTTCCGGTGAGGTTCTTCGAACGAAGATCGATCAACATTAAATGATTATCAGTACCGCCTGAAATAATTTTATAGCCACGATCGAGGAATGCCTGCGCCATTGCTTTTGCATTCTTGGCAACCTGAACTATATATTCCATGTATTCATCCGAGAGTGCTTCCTGGAACGCAATTGCCTTNNGAGTCAAGCACAGATGACATTTTGCGCAGCTCACCTTTTGGCGTTTTCAATCCAAACGGGTTATCATAATTTTTACCAATCATGATCATTCCTCCACGCGGACCACGCAATGTTTTGTGTGTTGTGGTTGTAACGATATGGCAATGCTCCATCGGGTCGTTCAATAAACCTCTTGCTATAAGACCAGCAGGGTGAGATATATCTGCAAGCAATACAGCGCCTACGCTATCGGCAGCTTCACGAAGTTTTTTATAATCCCAATCGCGGCTATAAGCAGAAGCACCGCAGATAATCATCTTTGGTTTTTCGCGTTTTGCTGTTTCAATTACTTTATCAAAATCAATTATTCCGGTTTCCTGCTCAACACCATAGAACAGTGGTTGATAAAGTTTACCTGAGAAATTTACAGGCGAGCCATGTGTAAGGTGACCACCGTGCGAAAGATCGAAACCTAAAATTTTATCGCCAGGCTTCAAACATGCTAACATTACTGCAGCGTTCGCCTGTGCTCCGGAGTGAGGCTGTACGTTTGCCCATTCTGCTCCGAATAATGCTTTCGCGCGATCTATAGCGAGTTGTTCAATCTCATCCACTACCTCACAGCCGCCATAGTAACGCTTTCCGGGAAGGCCTTCTGCGTACTTGTTGGTAAGCACAGTACCCATTGACTTCATTACTTGCAGAGAAGTAAAGTTCTCGGAAGCAATCAGTTCAATACCATGCTGCTGGCGTTGTTTTTCTTTTTCAATGAGGTCGAAAATAACTTTATCTTTTTTCATCCGGTAAGTGGTTTGTTTGTAGTGGAATAAGATTACGCTTGCTGATATTTTTATAGCCTTACTAAACTTCTTTCGTTACTCAGGCTTTCTGGTTTATGACGAGTTTTTAAGAAGGCCCAAAAATAGGATTAGGATATGGCCTATTGAAATGATTGCCAGTATTTTTTACCATTTAAAAGCGAATGATGTCGGTATCGGGTGGCGCAAGTCCGAGCTGCCTGCCCATAATCAGAATCTGGCCTTTGTGATGGAATTCGTGGGTGATTACATGTGTGAAGATTTCAAATGGAGAACGTATGATACGTTGTGGAGGTGATCCTGCTTCACCCGAAATCTCTTTCCCGGAAGTTTGCTCTGCGTGTTTCAGAAATTCCCCCACAAGCTTGTTTACATTTTCATAGAGTTGCTGAAGCATTTCGAGGCTGTTGATTTTATCCGGGTCAGCAAATGTTACTTCTCTTTTAAGAGCAAACTGTCCGAGCCACAAAGTATATACATGCGTAATGTGAACCAGCAAGTCGGAAATACTTTTATCGTTGAAAGAACTCAACTTCACGAACAGCTTTTCATCAAGCTTATGGCAATACTCCATCACAACATTTCGTGAACCTAGAACCAGTTGATACTGCTGCGCCAAATATTCGGTTGAGTTGTTCATATACAAATTTACCACGATCCGCTGCTACCACCTCCGCCAAAACTTCCACCACCTCCCGAGAATCCTCCGCCTCCGCCACCACCAGACCAACCTGAACTTCTTCCGGATGACCAGCCTGACATGGACGACCAGCCGCCACCGGATTTTTTTCCGGATTTCATTTTACTCATCGCACGTTTACCCCAGGCACTACGGCCCAGCAAAAGTTTTGCGATCGGAAATCCAATAGCATATATACCTAACGCAATCATACCTCCGGTAACACCTAACACCACGATAGGAAATACAGCGTAAAACGGAATAAGAAAAGCGTACATAAACCAACCGGCACAACCCGGCACAAAAATGCCGATCACAGTAAATATACCGAGTATACCAAAGATGAAAGCACCGATGAGTAAACGCTCCTTCCAGGTCATATCCATGTCGAGCGAATTATTTCCGGATGTACTCGCGCTATCAGATATACTATATTCATTACCGATCGCAGCAACAATAGCCTTTACCCCTGCAGTAACTCCCTCATCGTATTGCTGATCGCGAAAATGTGGCGCTATTTCATTTCGGATAATGCGACTCGTTATAGCATCGGTTAATACGCCCTCCAATCCATAGCCAACTTCAATGCGCATCTTTCTGTCATCTACCGCGATGAGCAGTAGCACACCGTTATCATTATTCCTGGTGCCGAGTTTCCAAACATCGTGTGCTACGCGTAATGAATATTCTTCCAGAACTTCACCATCGAGCGATGGTATAATTAAAACAGCAATCTGATTGGTTGTAGAATCTTCATGCTTTTGCAGTATAGCCTCCAGGTTGTCAACGGTTGCTGTTGTCAGGATGTGAGCCTCATCATGAATGCGATGGCCCCACAATTCCGGCACTGCGCGTTGTGCCCACGCAGTATATACCATTACTAACAGACAAACAACCGATGCTACTTTTCTCATTCTTCGTTTCTTATTGCTATAGTTACCACGAGTCGCTGGAGCCGCCTCCACCGAATCCGCCTCCGCCACCAAAGTCAGAGCCGGAACCCCACGAACCGGAACTGGACCCAAATCCACCTCCGCCTATAGGGCCAATCCATCCACCGCGAGATGACCAGCCGCCACCGCCTCCACCACCGCGTCTGCGCGAAGCAAGAATAATGATGGCTACTATAATCAGCAATGTGATCAGCGGAGAGTTCTTTCTTTTTTTCTTCGGAGGAAGAGGAGTATCATTTTTATACTCACCTTTTACAGCCTGCATAATGGCAAGCACTCCTGCCTTTACGCCGCCATCAAAATCGCCTTGTCTGAATCGCGGAGCAATTTCATTTCGGTTAATGCGACTTGAAAGTGCATCAGTCAATGCACCTTCCATTCCATAACCTGTCTCAATTCGCACTAATTTATCTTTGATGGAAATGAGGAGTAAAGCACCGTTGTCTTTGTCCTTCTGGCCAAGCTGCCATTTTTCGGCAACCCGCAGCGAGTAATCTTCCAATGCATCGCCATCCAGTGAAGGAATGATGAGTACAGCAATCTGGTTCGATGTTGAATCGCGTTCTGCTTTTAAAATTGTTTCGAGTTCAGCCTTTGCCTGTGCTGATAATACATTGGCTTCATCGTGTACCCATATCCCTCCGTGTTCCGGAACAGTTCGCTGGGCAAAAGACAGTAAGGGTATAAATAAAAGGATGAATAGAATTCTGAAAGTCATGCGTGAAAATCTGGCGTTAGGAATTTTTTTTGGAATGTCTGCCGATAGCTATCGGTATGAAATCAACGGTCAAAGCGAAGTTCATCTCCCAGCTCATTCGTATCATCTTCCGTTTTATAAAATCCTTTCTCCAACAGAATTTCACCACAGCGCTGTATCGATGCTTCAAGACCTTCCACAATTTTTCCACCGCGAATATGTGTAATCAGTTCAGAAACAATTTTATCCCACTGCTTTTGATCCACTACTTTGCTGATGCCTTTATCGGCCATAACAATTACTTCGTGTTCAAAAAATGAAATGAAAATCATGATGCCCGTACGGTGGCGCGTATTGAAAACCTCTTCTTCCAAAAAAGCATTTTCAGCACGCTGGCGTGTTGAGTAGTCAAGATGTCGCTGGCTCACCAGCAATCTTTTAAGCGGGTCTATAAAATTAGGAAGCGCAGCACCAACAGCACCACCCAGAATTACCAGAATAAAAATGAAAACCGGATCGTAGTAAAGTGTGTTGGCTGCATCAGTGATTATATAGCGATCGAGTATGATCATAAAAATGAACATGAGTGATGCGCCCATCAAACTGCCGCGGTAATTTCCTTCCGAGTAGAAGCCGCTGCGTTCTACAATAACAGGAACGATCTCTCCTGAAATTTTATCTTCCGCCTTCTTCACTGCCTCTTTTATGCGATTGAGGTCGCTCTCGGAGAATTTTTGTTTAAGGTTCATATCTTTTTGTGGGTTTTAAAATCCCCGTGATAACGTTTTTCATCACACAGATTTTTCTTGACGTAGATTGAAGGTTGTGTTTTAGATTTTGGGCAATACCAGCCGGGTTGAGTTTAATCGGAATAAAGTTACTGAGACGCCCGGTGATAAAAAAGCCGCTTAACACGAGCAAAATAAAAAGTCAATTTATAGCTTACAGGCAGAAGCTGGCTAACTTTAGCCCTTGTAGAAATTTAGTCGCGAATGTTAATTTAATTATTGCAAGATCATGGAAGATTTCTTTACCGGTACACTGGGAATTAGTGAGAGCCTTTTCAGTTTTCTTATACTACCGCTGATGATTTTCTTCGCGCGTATTGCCGATGTATCGATCAACACAATTCGTATTATCTATGTTTTGGGCGGACGAAAAGCCACAGCAACGATACTTGGTTTTTTTGAATCCTTTATCTGGCTGATGGCAATCCGGCAAATCTTTGAGCACCTCGATAACTGGATCTGTTACATCGCTTATCCTGCCGGTTTTGCTTCCGGTATTTTTGTGGGTATGATCATTGAAGAACGTATTGCCTATGGTAAAGTAATTGTCCGGATCATTACACGCAAAGAGGTTTACCGCCTGCTTGCATTCTTAACGGCACAACAGTTTCGGTATACTCACGTGCATGCCGAAGGTCCGGATGGACACGAGAATCTTGTCTTTACTGTTTTGGAAAGAGAAGACCTCGATGATCTGTTGTCGAAACTAAAAGATATTTTACCGAGTGCATTCTATACAGTAGAGCGAGTTAACCGCGCAGCCGAAAGTTCAACCATTGTTCAGGAGTCAACACGGTGGAGTATAGGTTCGTGGCTACGGAGTATACGAAGAGAATAGAATGTAATTGAAATATATATATCCTCTATACCATCATACAAATAAACATTATGAAAGCTTTGCGTTTTGCATTTTTACTTTTAATAACCTGTGCCTTTACCAACCCGGCTAAAGAAGTTAAGCTGGAGTATATCTATAAAGTAGGCGATGTACACGAGTGGATTCAAACAACCAAGCAAACCATTACGCAGTCTGTGCCTGGGGCAGGAGAGATGTCTGTAAACATTTCGCTTGACGGTGCCATGCAACTAAAGGTTGTAGAACTAACCGGCACCGGAGCCAAAGTAGAAACCACGTATTCTAAAATTAAAATGCTGATGAAAATGCCTGCCCCAATGGGTGATGTTACCATGGACAGTGAGGGTGCAGATGATAACATGCAGAACAAGTTGATGAAGACGATGATTAAAAAACCTTTCTACATCTTTATGAACAAGCAAGGTATTATTGAGAAAGTAGAAGGAACAGAAAATCTATACTCCGGCATTTCAGAACTCGGTATGGAACCTGCGGCTGCAGACCAGGCAAAGCAATCTCTTCAACAGGCAATGAGTGAACAATCTATCAAAGCAAGTATCGAAATGTCGTTGATGCAATATCCTGCAGGTAAAGTAAAAACAGGCGACACCTGGAAAAATACTGTGAGCACTGCACTCAACTTTCCGATGCAGATTAACAACACCTGGACTTTCGAGAAACTTGAGGGTACTATAGCCTCGATCGCAAGTGATGGTATTGTTGTTACCGTTGACAAGGACAAGACAACAACTATAAACGGCATGCAGGCTAAAGTAGATTTGGGCGGCCGCCAGATGACGAAAGGTACGGTTGATCTGAAAAGCGGATGGCCTAGTAAAATGGAAGTGATCTCCGAAATAAAAGGTAAGATGACGTTGCTTGCCGGAGGTATGATTCCACAAGATACAGATGTACCGATGGAGATATTAAGTGAGAGTACATTTACGATCAAGTAAAGAACACGTTTTGTTTACAAATAGAAAGGGTGGATATATAGTCCACCCTTTTTAATTGTATAATTTCAGACGAGTATACCTAGCGTTCTACTTCGGCCATCATCTTCAGTATATCTTCAACATACTCGCGCGTGTTCGACAAACGTGGAACTTTGTTTTGACCACCAAGCTTACCGCGGTTCTTCATCCAGTTATAGAACGTTCCTTCTTCCAGACTGTGTACACGAGGTTTGATCAGAGCAAGATCGTGCGTTCGCTTTGCATCGTAGTCAGAGTTTATTTCGCGTAAAGTTTTATCGAGTATATCCGTGAACTGTTCAAGGTTCGATGGCCTTATTTTAAACTCAATGAGCCATTCGTGTCCGCCTTTTGTTCCGTGGTCAAGATATACCGGGGCCGCTGTAAAATTTTCAATGATCGCCCCGGTCTCATCGCATGCTTTTGCTATAGCAGCATCGGCATTTTCAACGATAACTTCTTCACCAAAGGCGTTGATAAAATGTTTTGTGCGTCCCGATATTTTTATCCGATATGGAGCAAGCGAAGTAAACTTTATAGTATCGCCAATGCTATAGCGCCATAAGCCGGCATTGGTAGAAATAAGCATGGCGTAATTTGTATTGAGTTGAACTTCACCCAACCGAACCGCCCGCGGATTTTCCTTATCAAGTTCGGACACTGGAATAAACTCGTAGAATATACCATAGTCCAGCATCAGCAACATCTCCTCAGAATCGCTCTGATCCTGTATACCGAAGAATCCTTCACTGGCATTATATATTTCCCAGTAACGCATTCTATCCGAAGGTATAAGTGATTTGAAAAGCGCACGGTATGGCGTAAACGAAACAGCTCCGTGAAAGAACGCTTCAAGGTTCGGCCATACTTCGAGTATATTATTCTTTCCTTCGAGCTCAACAATTCTTTGTATCAACAGAATCGTCCAGGTCGGTACACCAGCAATGTTGGTAACATTATCGCGTGCAGTTTCGCGCGCCAGCTTTTCGATTTTTTCTTCCCAGTTACCCATCAAGGCTGTTTCAAGACTCGGGGTGCGAATGAACTGCGCCCACTGCGGCAGGTTCTGCATAATTACGGCCGATACATCTCCATAATATGAACTTGCACTAGGGTCAAAATCATTGAGCTGATGACTTCCCCCTACAGCGAGACCTTTACCATCAAACAATGTTGTATCAGGATAGTTGTTGACGTAGATCGAAATCAGATCTTTACCACCTTTAAAATGACAGTCTTCGAGTGCTTCCTGCGATACCGGTATAAATTTACTTCGCGCATTCGTTGTGCCGGAAGATTTTGAAAACCACTTTATTTCGGTTGGCCACAAAATATTCTGTTCACCGCGCATGAGTCGCTCGATGAAGGGGTATATTTTTTCGTATGTGTGAACGGGAACGCGTTCGCGGAATTGCTCGTAGGTTTGTATGCTGCTAAAATCATACTGCAAACCAAACTCGGTATAGCGCGCAGTATAGATTAGCTTTTTGAAAATCTCATCCTGTACTTCATGCGGATATTTCATGAAGAGTTCCATCTGGTGGATGCGCTTCTTCATTACCCACGTTAATATAGAATTGATTAGTCCCATTTACACACTTTACAGTTAAATCAAAAATAGTAAAACTTGCCGATTAGAGCGGAGGTAAAGTGCGTGTGTTGAGCGATTTAAGAATCTTATAATCCTTCCGATGGATCGGACCATTTTTCTTCGGCAGGGAGCGTAATTTTTGCTCTCCTCAATTCGAAGTTTTGTCCCAGATAAACCTTTCTTACCTGCGGATCGCTGGCTAGTTCTTCGGCCGTTCCCGACTTGAATAACTTTCCATCCACCATTAGATAAGCGCGGTCTGTGATAGACAAAGTTTCATCAACGTTGTGATCGGTGATGAGGATTCCGATGTTTTTATTCTTGAGCTTGGCAACGATGGTTTGAATTTCTTCAACCGCTATTGGGTCTACACCGGCAAAGGGCTCATCGAGTAAAACAAATTTAGGATCAACAGCAAGCGCACGGGCTATTTCCGTTCTTCTTCGTTCACCACCAGAAAGAGACATGCCCATGTTCTTGCGAACTTTGTGAAGACTAAATTCCTCAATCAGTTCATCTACTTTGTCTTTTCGTTGCTGGTTTGTGTAATCTCGCATTTCCAACACCGACATTATGTTTTCTTCAACGGTTAATTTTCTGAATACGGAAGCTTCCTGTGCCAGGTAGCCCAGACCAATACGCGCACGCTGATACATAGGCAGTGGTGTTATCTCCTGATCATCCAGAAATATTTTTCCTTCATTCGGTTTTATCAAACCAACGATCATATAAAACGAAGTTGTTTTACCAGCACCATTTGGGCCGAGCAAACCAACAATTTCTCCTTGTGCAACCTGCACAGAAACATCGTTCACAACGGTTCGCGTTTTATACTTCTTCATTAAATGTTCCGCGCGCAATATCATCTCAATGAAATTTAATGTCTTTAATTCTTAATTGAATAGAGGTCGTTCCGTTGAATGTATTTTCCTCTACGGTATAAGCCATCTTAAACAAGTCGCGTCTTGAAAGTCGATCGTAGTGTTCGGCCATATCAAAACCTACAGCCTGAAATACATTATCACTTCCTTCCTGCGCTGCCAGGAAACGAACGTGTTTGTCTTTGAAACTCGATAATGAATTAAAGACATATACATTGCTTGCCTGAAAAACAGGTCGCTGACTTTCCGGACCGAAAGGAGCCATCTGCTTCAACACGTTCAAAAACTTTGGATTGATTGTATCAAAGTGAAGCGGCATATCTATTTCAATAACAGGTGTGAGCATATCTTCTGTTATTGTTGATGAGACTACTTCTTCAAATCTTCGCTGAAACGATTCGAGATTTTGTATATCCAATGTCAGGCCTGCAGCATATTTATGTCCTCCGAACTTTTCAAGCAGGTCGCTGCATTCGAGTATAGCATTGTATAAATCAAAGCCATTTACACTTCGGGCCGAGCCTGTAATTTTATTATTGGATTCTGTGAGGATCACCGTTGGTCTATAGTATTTCTCTACACACCGAGCAGCAACTATGCCAATTACGCCCTTATGCCAGGTATTTTTAAAAAGCACCGTTGACTTTGCAGAGCGCAAAGCAGCATCGCCTTCAATCATCGCGATAGCTTCTTCAGTTATATCCGAGTCAAACTGTTTACGAAGATCATTCTTGATATTTACTTTGCCCGCCAGGTCATTTGCTTCTTCTTCTGTTTTTGCAATGAGCAATTCTACGGCAGCACGCGCATGTGCTACACGGCCGGCCGCGTTGATGCGAGGGCCCAGTGTAAACACGATGCCGGAAACATCGAGATCATTTTTTATACAGGCTATATCTTTCAGCGCTTTTAATCCCGGAGAAGGATTTTCATTCAGTTTCTTTAAACCAAAGTGCGCCAGTGTTCTGTTTTCTCCGTTAATCGGTACTATATCAGAAGCTATGCTTACAGCAACGAGGTCGAGGTATTGGTATAATTCCTGGTCATCGCGATAGCGTTGTGAATATGCCTGCACAAGTTTGAAACCTATACCACAACCGCTTAATTCTTTATAGGGATAGTTACAGTCTTTACGTTTCGGATCGAGTACGGCAGCAGCAAGCGGAATGTTATCGTCCGGCAAGTGGTGATCACAGATAATAAAATCTATACCCTTGTGTCGTGCTGTTTCAATCAGCTCGGAAGATTTTATACCGCAGTCGAGCGCGATGATTAAAGTATATCCGTTTTGTTCGGCCCACTCTATCCCTGCCAGTGAAACACCGTAGCCCTCGGCATAGCGATCGGGAATATATACCTCGCAGTTTCCATAGAAATTATGGAGGTAACTATACACCAGCGACACCGCTGTAGTTCCATCCACATCATAGTCGCCATAGATCAAAATTTTTTCGTCCGAGTCAATTGCTTTCTTCAAACGATCTATAGCTTTATCCATATCCTTCATCAGGTATGGATCATGAAGATGTTCCAGTGAGGGGCGAAAAAAATTTTTAGCATTTTCGAAGTCAGCAATCTTTCGCTGAATAAGAATGGATGCCAAACAGTGATTTACATTAATTGCCTGTGAAAGCTTTTCAACTTCCTCTTGTGAGGGTATTTCTTTTTGAGTCCATCTTCTATACATCTGCCTAGTTTGATTCGATGTTGATTTTGCCGTAACCTCCTCCTATACCGAAGGCACTTTCAGTTCCTGGCAAACCCTTTTTTCCGTTTCTGCGCGATGGACCTAACCCTGCTGGCCCGTAGTATCCGGCTCGTCCGGGCGAGCCCGCCATACCACCATAGTTTTTAACAATAATTTGTTTTCCTATTAAATCTTTTACAGCAGGATTCTTCGCGTTGTCTAATGTTAAACTTCCTCCGTTGGCACCATTTCCTCCCGGCCCCGCGTTGCCTCCGTTGGCGCCATCGCCTCCGATGCAATGCACAGTACCCGGGCTACCACCACCACCATTGCCTCCGTTGCCACCTCTTCCTCCATTGCCGCCACGGATATCTATAATCAGATTTCCGTTAACAGTTATTCTTTCAAGATACAGAAAAAGATTAATGCCTGGTGTTCCGTCAAGACCTTTTCCTCCGTTACGACCAGACTGACCTGAGCTGCACGGGATGGTTGGTGTATCACCATTTCTTCCGTCTCGTCCGGGTTTGCCATCTATACCTTTTCCGTCTATAACACAATTGTTACCAAAGACAGCCCAACGTGCACGTATATAATTTTCACTTTTGAGTTTGTTCAACACCAGTCGCGATGAGTCCATCATGATGAGTGTGTCAGCAACAAGAATGTCGGATTGACCGAACTCAAAAACTTCATTCTTTTTAATTACCAACTTGCCAACACGAATCTGTGCCAGAAGTGTAATAGGCAGCAAAAACAAGAGAAACAGGAGATTCCGCAGGCAAGTCATTTCACAAAAATAAGGCAGAGCCGGTCTTTTAAAAATTTAAAAACTTTCGGACATCAATAACAGGACCAGAGTGTATTAAAACAAAAAAAGCAGTGTCTAACCACTGCTTTTATTTCAAACAGAAACAAATTTCTTATTTAGAACTTTCTGCGGGTTTCTCATTTACAACACCTTCCAGAACATCTTTAATTTCTACGCGCTGGCCATCTTTGTATGGAACAATCCATGCATCTTTCACGCCCATTTCACGCATATACTTTTTAAATGTATCAGCTTCCCAATAGTCACGGAAAATTCCGATTGTTACTTTTTGTGGTTCGCCTTCTTTTACTTCGCCCCCAAAGTTGGGGTTGTTATCAAAATACTTTGCTAGATCTTTATTCTTGAAAGCACCTATCTGTACTTTAAAAACGATACCCTTCGAAAAATCCATCGGGTTAATAACAGGAGTTTCTTTCAACTGTGCGAGTTCAGCTTTTGCTGCTGTGAGCTGGCCGCGTGCCTGCGTTAACTCATCTTCCAGTTGAACAATCTTAGCATCTTTCTCACTCACCTGACTTTGAATTTGAGTCACTTTTTGGTTAAGTGTAGATACCTGGCTTTCTGCTGCCTGTTTTTCCTCTGTTAATTGTTTCAGGCTCTCAGGGCTTTTAGAAAATTGCTTGGCTTTTTTCTTCCACTCCTTCTTTTCTTGTTTGGAGAGCTGTGCGGAAACTAGTGTAGATGAAAAAATTAAAGCCAGACAAAAAAATAAAGTAAGTCTGTATTTCATGGCTTGTTTGGTTTAAATCCCATTTAAAAGTACAAATAATTTATTATATTTTTCAGGAAGGTGCTATTTCTCAAAGACTTCCAACCATCTTTTCAGGTCTTACCCACTCATCGAACTGTTCAGAAGTAAGCAAGCCCAGCTCTACGGCAGCTTCGCGCAAAGTTTTATTTTCTTTGTGCGCTTTCTTGGCAATCTTCGCTGCATTCTCATAGCCAATGTGTGTGTTGAGCGATGTTACCAGCATCAATGAATTTTCAAGATGTTGTTTAATGATCGCTTCATTGGGTTCTATACCTTCTGCACATTTATCATTGAATGATACACATGCATCGCCAATGAGTCGCGCTGATTGAAGTACGTTTGCAGCGATAACCGGTTTGAAAACATTCAATTCAAAATGACCTGTTGAACCTCCTATAGATACAGCAACATCATTTCCGATTACCTGTGCACATACCATAGTGAGTGCTTCCGGTTGTGTAGGATTTACTTTACCTGGCATGATAGAAGAACCTGGTTCGTTATCGGGTATAACGATTTCGCCTATACCGCAGCGAGGGCCCGAACTCAGCATCCGAATGTCGTTCGCAATCTTCATGAATGCTACGGCTGATCTTTTTAACGCACCTGATAATTCTACCATAGCATCGTGTGCTGCAAGTGCTTCAAATTTATTCGGAGCAGTAATAAAAGGAAGTCCGGTGAGGTCCGCTATTTTTTTAGCAACCAGTACGTCATATCCTTTTGGAGTGTTGAGTCCTGTACCTACAGCAGTTCCGCCAAGAGCAAGTTCACGCACAACTTCAAGCGCATTTTTTATAGCACGCATGCTGTTATCTATTTGCTGCACGTATCCGGAAAATTCCTGGCCCAGTGTCAGCGGCGTTGCATCCATGAAATGGGTGCGTCCGGTCTTCACTATATTTTTATAGGCTTCCGATTTTTTCGCGAGTGTGTCGCGAAGTTTCTTCATTCCCGGAAGCGTTATATCGACAACCTGTTTATAGGCAGCGATGTGCATCGCGGTTGGAAATGTATCGTTAGAAGATTGAGACTTATTAACATCATCGTTCGGGTGAAGTACTTTTTTCTCATCTGTAAGTTTACCTCCCTGAACAACGTGCGCGCGGTAAGCAATCACTTCATTTACGTTCATGTTACTTTGCGTGCCCGATCCGGTTTGCCAGATCACCAGCGGAAATTCAGCATCGAGACTACCCGTTAAAATTTCATCACAAACTTTAGCGATAAGATCTTTTTTATCGGCAGCCAAAACACCCAGCTCATGGTTCGCCATAGCAGCAGCCTTCTTGAGGTATGCAAAGGCGTAAATGATTTCCTTCGGCATACTTGCTTCCGGACCAATCTTAAAATTATTGCGCGAACGTTCAGTCTGGGCTCCCCAATATTTATCGGCAGGAACCTGCACTTCACCCATGGTGTCTTTTTCGATGCGATAGCTCATAGCAGAATTTTTATTTTGAGCGCAAAAATATAGGAAGCTGTCAGAAAAGCGAAACTATTGACAGCTGATCAGTATCCGTTATATATAAAGATCATCTTTTACCAACCTTTGAGGCAGTAAATAACCCAAAATATATGCTTACAAAAACAGCAAAAATTTTTCTACTGAGCCTTGTCGCTGTCTTTTTAGTGTGTTGCGACTCCGATGATGATGATAAACCGGCTAAGGTTCAGATCTGGTTAACGGATGCTCCCGGAGATTATCAGGAAGTAAACATAGACCTTCAGGAAGTAAAGGTGCATGTTGGAGATAACGATGAAGAATCCGGCTGGCGATCTTTACCGACAAGAGAAGGGATTTACAATCTTCTTGACTTGACCAACGGCCTCGATACGCTGCTTGGGGAAGTAGAGTTACCTGCAGGCAAAATTTCGCAAGTGCGTTTAGTGCTGGGTGATAACAACACCGTTAAAGTTAACGATGATGTTTTCGAATTAGCGACACCAAGTGCTCAACAGTCAGGTTTGAAATTGCAGGTTCATCAGACTTTATCAGCAGGAATAACCTATAAGATCCTGCTCGATTTTGATGTCGCACGATCCATCGTTACTACCGGCAATGGCGGATATATACTGAAACCGGTTATCCGCACCATTACGGAAGCACAGGATGGTGCTATAAAAGGTATAGTTGTTCCGGCAGCATCAACGCCTGCAGTATACGCCATTGTTGGCCAAGATACCCTGGGTACTACTTATGCTGATGCCGAGGGCCGTTTCCTGATCAGAGGTTTGGCAACGGGTACATATGATGTTTCGTTCGCTCCGAATTTCAATTATCTGTCAGCCACAAAATCAGGCGTGCAGGTAACGGTTGGTAATGTTACTGATGTGGGCACTGTTATGATGGAATCGGATTGAGCCAAGAATTATATATGTAGAAATATAGTATAGATAAAGAAAGAGGCCTGTTTTCCCGACAGGCCTCTTTTATTTTTTCTAGCGCACCAGGTTCAAAAATGTTGAGCCCAGGTTATCGGCAATAATTTTTTTATAACGCACACTCTTGCGGTAGTCGGTTGTAAGAAACTCATTCCACACTTCATCCCAGTCGGTTTGCTTTGCCATTATAAAGCCCAGCTCTTCAGCATTGCCCAAATCAATGTCGTGTCTTTTCACCGGAAGCTTCTTGCGAACTACACCTACATATTCTGTAAAATCAAGAATCGAAAAAACTTTTGGGTTAGAAGTGAGATGCTTTATAACACTTTCGCTGGATGTGGCATACACTACATTGAGTGACGGGTAGTACTGCTTTTTTATTTTATCAACGTACTTCACGTGTGTACTACCGGTTATTACCTCGGCCGTAAAACCGTTAAATGTTTTTGAAAGATCTTCGAGCTTTGCCAGGGCGGGTGACTGCTGGTTGGTGAGCAACACCAACTGCGTAGTCATATACGGAGGACTGAACTTCATTATTTTTTTTCGTTCCTCGGTAATACTGGTGTTTGTTACTCCCAGAATGTTAGGAGTTGTCTGTGTTATTTTCAGGAAAGAAGAGAACTCTTGTTCTTGTCCGGCATAGTTAACGGTAAGATTTGCTCCGTGCTTAGTCTTTACATATTCTGCAAAATCAGAAAGTATATCTACACATACTCCTTTCATTTTACCGTTTACATTTTGAATAAGACCGGCCTGATCGTAGTATACAATCGTTAACGTTCCGGATCCTTTTGATTTTACTTTGGACCAACTGTCGCCCGTATACTTTTGGGCAAACAACGGACTGAATACTGAACAGAGCAGGAAGACAAGGCTAGAATACTTAATCATGGGTGACAGAGTGTATGATCTCTGTCACTAATATAACGGAATTGATAACATCTGAAAATTACAGAACGTCACTCTTGGCGCGAATAAATTTTCTATCGAGCCAATGCAGAAAGACAACAAAGATTGCCCCGAACACAAACAAACCTTTATAGGCAGATATACCCGACAGAAAACCAGCGCTGATCTTAAAACCTGTAAAAACTATAGCCACGATCATAACTATGACCAACAGAAAAATTCCGGCACACAGCCAGAAGTATTCGCGTTTGGCAGAACGGGTCTGCTCATGCTGAATTTTATGAATAATGCTCTCAGCAAAAGATGCTGGTAACGTATAGCCGGGCTCTTTCTCTAAAGCTGAAAAAATCTGTTGATATAGTCTGGCATCAACATCAGATGCGGGATCTGAAAACCCGGCTTCAATTTTTTCCTGTAATTTTTTATCGGCCTCGTTCATAACCACTCTTCTTTAGGTAAAATACTTTTTACTTTTTCTTTCAGAAGCGTTCGTGCTCTGAATATATAATTTTTTACCGTGCCCTCCGGCATGTTTGTTACAGAACCAATCTCCTCGTATGTCATGCCTTCTACATGATAAAGCGTTAACACCAATTTATAGTTCGTGGGCAACAAGTCGATCAGTTTCATCACGAACGTGTCCATGTCTCTGTCTTCCATCAGCGACTCCGGGTTTACATCTTCTGTAAAATGTGCCGTAAAACTTTCTTCGTCCGGAATCGCGGTGTACGGCAGTTTCCTTTTTCGCACGTGGTTAATAGCATGGCGATAGGCAATCGTAGCGATCCACGTGGAAAGTTTGGATTGAAAATTAAACTCGGCCAGTTTTTCGAATACTTTTAAAAATACATCCTGGCAAAGTTCTTCACGCTCTTCATCATTTTTTACCAACCTGCTTATCATGTGAGCAACAAGCCTTTCATGTTGCCGGATCAGCAACGTGAAGGCCTGCATATCTCCCCGCAAGGTTCTAGAGATGAGCGCCCGATCGTCTGTCATTAGGTTGTTAGACAAGTTAGCAAGTAAAGATGTTGCAGAAAGTAGAAAAAATATCGAGCCGCTGATCAAAACTGTAATTTCTGAAAAATAATAATCAACACCTGCAACATCGTATTGGGTGCGCGTGTCTTACGCTTCAAAACAAAAAAACAAATATTATGGAGCACGTACTCATGCCGATCGCTATAATAGGGAGCTTTGGTACTTCTTTGTATTTCTTTACCAAAGTGCTTACCGATTATATTCTTAAAAAGAAGATGATTGAAAAAGGCTTTGTTAACGAAGAGAGTCAGTCTATCTTCAAATCACATTCTGCTGAGGACAATAAATATAGTTCTCTTAAGTGGGGACTTATTGCACTTTCAGGTGGCGTGGCTTTGATCGTAATGGACTCGCTGGAAGTCCGCCCGGATTCAACTATGCCTTACGGAATTTTTGCAGTTTCTCTCTCTATAGGATTTCTCCTATACTTTTTCCTTGTGAAACGTGCTGCTAAATAAGCAGTACGTTTTTCTCTCCTTTATATATACCCTTATCCCTATTTTTCTTTATGATCAAAAATTATATACAGGTTGCCATGCGCAATCTGCGGAGGCATAAATTTTTCTCCTTCATAAATATATTCGGGTTGGCTATCAGCATGTCGGTATGTCTTGGCATTATTATGCTTGTTGCCGACCAGTTGACCTACGATCGCTACAATACCAAACGCGATCGGGTATACCGTGTCATCACCCGAAATCTTAACCCGGACGGATCTTCTTCGGGTAACGATTATTCTACTTCACCTCAGATTGTAGCACAGGCGATGCTGGAAGATTATACCGGTATATCAAAAGCTGTGCGCATCCGCAGGGGATTTGGAAACAACTGGCTTGAACTCGACCCGGGCCGCGACATCAATATTCCACTGTCAGGATTTTTTGTTGACGAAGATGCGCTTGATGTTTTTGAATATGAGCTTGAACTTGGTAATCCTGAAACAGCATTGAAAGATCCTTACTCGGTTGTGCTCACCAATAAAGCCGCTAAAAAATTATTTAGCACCAAGAATCCGGTAGGAGAGGTAGTTAAAGTTGGAAAGCTCGGTGAGTATAAAGTTACCGGTGTACTGAAAGAAACAGATCATAAATCGCACATTGTGTTTGAAGGACTCGCTTCATACTCCACCATTAAAAGTCTTGAAGCCGATAGTACATTTAGCAGCAGCGATTCAGGTTGGGATAATTTTACTGCCGGTTGGGTATATCTGTTACTGGAGGATGGACAATCGCCAGCTGAGATCGAACGACATTTAAATGACTACGCCAAAAAACAGCAGGCAAGTAAAACCGAAAATAAGAATGAACGAAAAATTGAATTTTATCTTCAGAACCTCTCAAGCATAACACCGGGGGGCTTTATCAATAATCCAATCGGGCCGTTCATGCCGATGATATTTGTATATTTTTTTGGAGGACTAGCCTTGATCATCATGATCACCTCGTGTTTTAATTACACCAATCTTTCAATCGCCCGCGCATTAACCCGAGCGAAAGAGATTGGCATACGAAAAGTGAATGGGGCTTTTCGTTACCAGATATTTGCACAGTTCATTTCAGAAGCCGTAATCATGGCCGTTTTTGCATTGGGTCTTTCTCTTCTGTTTTTACTGGCGGTTAAGCCCTTCATGCTTAACCTTCGTTTCGCCCAGGCACTCCGTTGGGACCTTGAAGGAAATATATATGTATATAGTGTCTTCATTGTATTCAGTATTTGCATCGGGCTGCTGGCCGGATTTTTCCCTGCCGTTATACTTTCAAAATTTCAACCGGTGAAAGTATTTAAGAATGTAGGTGGAAGCATAAAGTTATTTTCAAAGATGGGCTTGCGTAAATCGTTGCTGGTAGTACAGTTTACGTTGTCGCTCATTTTTATACTCTCTGTATTACTGTTATATAATCAACTTCAGCTTTTTGTGAAGGCCGATCATGGTTTTGATATGGCCAACAAGATTAATGTTCGGTTAAACAATACTTCATATGTTGCACTCAAGGCTCAACTTGGTTCCTATAGCACTATACAAAGTATAGCGGCTGCCTCACACATACCGGCTACGGGTGTTACGTATGGAGATAATTTCAAAAAAACACTTAGCGATAAAGAGGGCAACCTGCTTGATTACTTTGCTGTTGACGAAGGATACCTGGAAAACATGAATATACCCTTGCTGGCCGGAAAGAATTTTGATGCGCAGGCCGGAGAGAAGAACAAGAGTTCAATCATCATTAACGAAGAAGCCGTAAAAACTTTTCAGTTCAGCACACCGCATGATGCCATTGGGGAGTTCATTTACCTGGAGTCAGATTCATCCAAACATGAGATCATTGGTGTTATTAAAAATTACAACCACCAGATGATGATGAGCAAAGTAGAAGCGATGGCGCTGAAGTATAATCCGGACCAGTTCAATATTATACAGATAAAATATACCGGGAGTCGTGAAGACGCGATTAGAAATATAGAAGTGGCCTGGACGAAAATAAACGCGTCTTCAAAACTTGACTATCGTGATTTTGAAGAGGAGGTGCGCTCGTTTTATAAAACTGTATTTTCTGATTTTGTAAGCATCATTGGTGTGATAGCATTTATGGCCATTATCATTTCATGTCTGGGTCTGTTGGGTATGGCTACATACGCCACTGAAACAAGATTGAAAGAAATCTCGATTCGAAAAGTTTTAGGTTCCAGCAACCAGGCACTCATACTTTTACTTTCGAAGAGTTTTATAATTCTCATTGTTATCGCTATCGCGCTGGCGGTTCCGGCTGCATGGTTTATTAATAACTTATGGTTACAACTCATTGCCTACCGTACGGAGCTGAGTATAGGTGTAATCGGTTCGGGCATTCTGGTTTTAATTGTACTGGGAGGTCTCACTATTGGTTCGCAAACTATACGTGCTGCATGGGCAAACCCAGTTGATAATCTTAAGAACGATTAAGCTTCGGCAATACAGGCTATATTTATTTCTGCACAACCGTTTTGTTTAAGTATATGCGCGCATGCTTCTATGGTAGCGCCCGTGGTAACAACGTCATCTACGAGAAGGATCCTTTTACCCTTCACAGTAAGAGGATCTTTCACGTGAAAAACTTCGCTCACATTTTGCCAGCGGTTTAGTTTGTTTTTCTTCGTTTGCGTATCCGTCTTTACAAGTCTGGCTACAATTGTATCCGAGAAAGGTATATTTAGCTTTACCGATAATCCTTCGGCAAATTTTGCACTCTGGTTATAGCCCCGTTTTCTTTTTCGCGATGGATGAAGAGGCACCGGTATAATAATATCCGGTTTCATAATCCGGGCATCGGCAATCTTTTGTCCTAAAACTTTTCCAAGCATAACACCTACCTCGGGTCGGTTCTTATACTTCAGGGCATGAAGTATATGTTGTACGCGACTGCTCTTCGCAAACTTGAAAAGTGCAGCAGCATTTGTTACTTCAAAACGATTCGACAGTCTTACCTGCAATTCATTATTGATTTCTTTGTGATGACTTGTCTGCGGCATTTCAAGCATGCAGTGAGTACAAACAAGCTCTTCACCTTTGGCAAGCGAATCAGAACAAGCCACGCAACAATTTGGAAAGAAGAGGGATACGAAATCGGAGATTAACTCCTTGAAAAGAGAATTAGCCATTTTAGAAATATATTTGCCAGCAACTGTGTTTTTAAATGTACTAAATCAAAAATTATTTTATGGGACTTGTTGAAGATTTTAATACATATCGTAGTAAGATGAACGACAAGATCATGGCTTCCGATAGCCTGATCATTAAACGAATATTCAATCTCGATACAAATGCTTATGCAGAAGGCCACCTCGATGTGAAATCAAAAGAACTTATCGGGTTAACCTGTTCACTCGTACTTCGCTGTGATGACTGTGTTCGTTATCATTTGGGAAAGTGCAAAGAAGTTGGTTTCACTACCGCAGAAGTTCACGAAGCAATGGGCGTTGCAACATTAGTGGGAGGCACAATTGTAATTCCACATTTGCGCAGAGCTTTTGAATATTGGGAGGAGCTTCAAAATGTTTAAGCGCGATCTTGAACTTGAACGAACCTGGTCTGCATTGATCCTGGGTATTGAGAGTATGGTTGGAAAAAAACCGAAAGATTTAAATAGCGTACTCTTTCTTATAGGTGTGCAAGAGTTAGGAAAAGGCAACCGGGTTTTCAGCAAGGAAGAAAAGCAAGACCTGATGCACATCGGTATCTGCAAAGTGCTGAGTTACTCTGGGTATTATGAACTTGAAGGACAGGATAAAGATGGATGGCCACACTGGAAGCTGATTAAAAAATTACCTCATTTTGATTTACTCGAACAAGAGAAGTTATTGAAGATGCACGTGATCGAGTACTTCGAAAAAGAATTTGATTGGTCTAAGCCCGAACACAATCCTTAGTCCACTCCGCGTTTTATATCAGCGCTTTGTTTTGAAAGTTGGGAGCCGCTATCTTAGGTGTCTCTCAACTTTAAATCAGGTTGTTGCGTTTTGACTATAAATATATTTACATATGGGAACGGGTGTAGAGCAGATACATGAGAAGATAAAGTCCTTCAAGCGGAAGTACTATCTCAACATTTTTATCAGAGGTGCAATTCTCTCACTTTCAATTCTCGCATCGTACTTTCTGATTGCCGCGCTCATCGAGTACAATTTATGGCTGAGTCCGTGGGCCAGGTTTCTCATCTTCTTTACATTTCTGGCTGTTGCTGCATTCTGCACGTATCGCTTTCTGAAAGAACCGCTCGGTTGGTGGATCATAAAACGCGGAATGGATGAAGAACAAAGCGCAAAAATTATAGGCAGCCATTTACCTTCCGTTAACGATCGACTCCTCAACCTCATTCAGCTCAGCTCTTCCAAAAGCGACTCCGCTCTCACCTACGCCAGCATCCAACAAAAATCCCAGGATTTCGCGCCCATTCAGTTTGATAGTTTTATTGATATACGTGAGAACAGAAAATATCTGCGCTATCTCATTATACCATTCATTGCCATTTTCGCTATCATCATTTTCAACAGCAGTATATTAACACTCAGTACCAAACGCATTGTAAATTTTACGCAACAGTATTCACCACAAGCTCCATTTAAATTTAATGTGAGCAGTAAATCGCTTATCGCATTTTACAACGAAGATCTTTCCATCAACATAACACTGGATGGACAAGCCGTGCCTGAAGAAGCTTACTTAATTACCGGTGAACGAAGAATTAAACTTGATCACAAAGGAAATAGTGATTTTGCGTTTGTATTTGAAAATGTGCAAACAGCTTTCGACTTCCAGGTAGAGGCTGCCGGGTTCTATTCCGAAATGTTTCACGTTTCACTTGTTAACAGGCCTGAGCTTACACAGTTTAACATTGAGTTGGAGTATCCTCGTTATCTACAGCGTCAACCAGAAAAGATTGTCAACTCCGGCAATCTTGAGATCCCGGAAGGAACAAAAGTCAAATGGAATCTTGCCACAGCAAATGCAGAGAAAGCAAGTATCGTTTTCTCTTCAGAAAAACTACCAAAATCCTTTCAAGAATCTGACAATCAGTTTTTTAACTACATAAAAGAGTTCAGAGATCCAGATCAGTACGAGATTCTGCTTGAGAACGATAAAAGCAAGAACAAGGAGAAAATAGCGTATCAGGTTGATGTTATTAAAGATCAGCATCCACAGATTTCCGTTAATAACTTTAAAGACTCAGTTTTATACCAAAGAATTATTTTGGGAGGCTCAATTGGGGATGATTATGGTGTTACACAATTGGCGCTTCATTTCAGAATTAGAAATGAGGACCAAAAAGAGATTTTATCACGATCCGTTAACATTCCGATTTCGAAAGGTCAAAATCAGCAAAGCTTCTTTTACAATTGGTCGGTTGATTCATTAAAGTTGAACCCGGGCGAGCAATTGGAATATTATCTGCAGGTGTGGGATAATGATGGCGTAAATGGCAGAAAATCCAGTAAAACCGGTTATTACACATTCTTAATTCCTTCAAAAGATAATCTGGTTACTGAAATCAGAAATTCTCAAAGTCAAACCGAACAAAAGATCAACCAAAGCGAATCGAAAGCAGATAAGCTACAAAACCAAATAGAGCAGGCCGCTCAGAAACTAAAAGGAAAACAAAATCTGGATTGGCAGGACAAGAAAATGTTAGAAGACATTGTTCAGCAAAAACAGAGTCTTGATCAGATGCTTGAGAAATTAAAAGAAGAGAACAAGCTACTGGAAGAGAAAAAAGACGCTTTTACAAAACAAGACGAACGCATTCGCGAAAAGGCAGAACAGATACAAAAGTTAATGGAACAGCTTCTGGATGAAGAAACCAAAAAGTTGTTTGAAGAACTTCAAAAGCTGTTAAAGGAAAACGCAGACATCAATAAGTTACAGAAAGTACTCGATAAGCTCAATCAAAACACAAACAACCTCGAAAAGGAACTCGAACGCACACTGGAGTTATTCAAACAGCTTCAATACGACTATAAACTGGATCAGGCTATTGAAGACATAAAAGAGCAGGTTCAGGATCAGAAATCGCTTTTAGAAAAAACAGAATCCCTTGAGAAAGATAAATCGGAAAAGAATCAAAAAGGGGATAAGAAAAGTGAGCAGAAGAATGAAAAGGATCAGAAGGGAGATAAGAACAACGAGCAGCAACAAAATGGAGAGAATCAGAAATCTGAAAGCCAGGAGTTAGCAAAGGAACAGGAAAAGCTGAAAGAAGAATTTAAACAGACCTCTGAAAAATTGGAAGAGCTTAAAAAGCTGGGTGAAGAACTAGACAAGAGTGAAGAACTTCCTTCAGAGGAAGAAATGGAGCAGAACGAAGAACAGCAAGACGAAAGCCAGGAGATGCTAGAGCAAAATCAACCTTCCAAGTCGAAAACTCCTCAACAAAAATCCATTCAGCAAATGCAGAAAATGCAAGAGCAAATGGAAGGAGCACAAAGTTCTATGAATATGGAAATGGACATGGAAAATATGGAATCGCTTCGTCAGATAATTCACGGGCTTGTAAAACTCTCTTTTGATCAGGAGAATCTTATGAAGGGTCTTGTTGAATTAAACCAAAGTGACCCACGTTTCAATGCGCTTGCCCAACAACAATTAAAGCTAAAAGATGACGCACGTGTTCTGGAAGACAGTTTACTGGCGTTGGGTAAACGCGATCCGTTTATGGGATCATTTGTTACGAAAGAGGTTGGAGAGTTGAACGACCACCTGGAGAAAGTAATTGAAGCGAATCGTGAAAGAAAAAGGCCTCAGGCTTCTTCTGAGATGCAGGCCAGCATGACCTCTATTAATAATCTTGCACTTATGCTGGATGATCACTTTGATATGATGATGCAAATGATGGCTAATGCTAAACCCTCTATGGGCAAATCGAAGAAAGGTCAAAAACCGAGCTTAAGCCAAATGCAACAGCAACTCAACCAAAAGATTCAGGAATTGAAGGGAAGTGGAAAGTCTGGAAGGGAATTATCAGAAGAACTGGCCGAAATGGCTGCTGAACAGGAACGCATTCGAAAAGCTCTTCAGGAAATGCAGGAGAAGATGAAAGACGGAGGAAAGGGGCCTGGAGGAGATCTTCCTGCAAAAATGGAACAAACTGAAATGGATCTTGTAAATAAACAGCTAACGGATCAATTGATCAGACGTCAACAGGATATCCTGACCAGAATGCTTGAAACAGAGAAGTCAGCACGTGAGCAAGATATGGATGAAGAGAGAAAGGGAGAGACCGCGAAGGATTACGACAAAGAAATTCCCAAGGCATTTGAAGAATATTTGCGACTCAAGGAAAAAGAAGTAGAATTGCTGAAAACAGTTCCACCGAAACTTTACCCCTACTATAAGAAAGAGGTAAACGACTATTTTAAAAGAATGAACAACCAATAACAAAAGGATTTACGGCACATGAACACGATCAGCATCCAGGTTCCATCAATTATGGAGAACATCAGAATGATTGAAAGCTTTATTGACAATGCTAAAGAGCGCTTCCATCTGGACGATGACATTTATGGGAATATAATGATAGCCGTAACAGAAGCAGTGAACAATGCTATTAAGCATGGTAATTCAAGCGACAAATCAAAGAACGTCCATTTAAGCTTGTCGCTGGACAATAGCATGATCAAATTTGTTATTAAAGACGAGGGGAGTGGTTTTAATTACGACAACCTGCCAGACCCAACAGCACCCGAGAATTTGGAGAAGCCAGGAGGGCGTGGAATCTTTTTGATGAAACACCTCTCTGATGAGGTTGACTTTAAAGAAGAAGGTCGTGTTGTAGAACTAAGTTTTTACGTAAATTCTTGATGGCTTCCATTCGATTCTTTGCCGAGGATATCCAATTCAAACTTTTACATCCACGGAAGACCACTAACTGGATTAAAGAGACTATTCTAAAAGAGAAAAAGGAGCAGGGTAATCTAAACTTCATATTCTGCTCGGATGAGTACCTGCACTCGATAAACATCCAATACCTCAATCATACCACCTACACGGACATCGTCACGTTCGATTCAAGTGAAACCGAAGGATTAATAGAGGGAGACATCTTTATCAGCGTTGAGCGAATCAAAGAGAACGCTTCCAAATTCAACACTTCTTTTGATGACGAACTCCACCGAGTAATCATCCATGGCGTCTTACACCTTATCGGCTATTCAGACAAGGTCGCTACCAAGAAAACGGTAATGAGAAGAAAAGAGGACACTTACCTATCTTTGAGAAAAAAATGAGTGTTCCACGTGGAACAACCCCAGGCAAAACCACATTCATGTTCCACGTGAAACACGAATGTGGAAATGTGGATGAATTTTGTGGGCAACTTTTTGTTCCACGTGGAACCAAACAAGAAAATAAGGATTTCTTAAATATATGTTTCAAGATTACGATGTGATAGTGGTTGGCGCAGGCCATGCCGGCTGTGAGGCTGCACACGCTGCCGCCAGAATGGGATCGAAAGTGTTGATGGTAACCATGAATATGAATACCATAGCCCAAATGTCCTGCAATCCAGCCATGGGTGGCGTTGCAAAAGGGCAGATAGTACGTGAGATAGACGCCCTCGGAGGATTGTCAGGAATTATCTCAGATAAATCCATGATTCAGTTTCGAATGCTCAATAAGTCAAAGGGTCCTGCCATGTGGAGCCCAAGAACGCAAAACGATAGAATGCGTTTCTCTGAAGAATGGCGTCTAGCCCTTGAAAGAACCCCTAACCTGGATTTCTGGCAGGAGATGGTAAAGGAGGTCCTTGTTAAGGATGGCAGAGCCGTAGGAATCAAAACAAGTCTAGGACTTGAAATAAAATCTAAAGCAGTAGTCCTTACCAATGGCACCTTCCTAAATGGAAAGATTCATATAGGCGAAAAAAACTTTGGTGGTGGTAGAACAGCAGAGGGAGCAGCTACAGGCCTCACAGAACAACTCGTTTCATTAGGATTTGAATCGGGAAGGATGAAGACAGGAACTCCACCCCGAATTGATGGCAGAAGTCTGGACTATTCCAAGATGGAAGAACAGCCCGGAGACGAACAACCTGGCAAGTTTTCCTATAACGATACACAGGCATTAGAAAAACAAGTCAGTTGCTGGATTACCTACACCAATGACGATGTTCACCATGAACTAAAGAAAGGATTCGAAAAGTCCCCTATGTTTCAAGGACGCATCAAAGGGCTCGGTCCCAGGTATTGCCCTTCAATAGAAGATAAGATTAATAGATTCGCCGAAAGAGAAAGGCATCAGATCTTTGTGGAACCAGAAGGTTGGAACACCGTAGAGATATATGTGAATGGCTTTTCAACATCACTGCCAGAGGACGTTCAATACCAAGCTTTGACTAAAATACCAGGATTTGAAAAAGCCAAGATGTTCAGACCAGGCTATGCAATAGAATACGACTTCTTCCCCCCAACACAACTGCAATTGAACCTGGAAACTCATCGAGTAGAGAATCTCTTCTTTGCTGGTCAGATTAATGGTACCACTGGATACGAAGAAGCGGCCTGCCAAGGATTAATGGCCGGGATCAATGCTCACAACAAAGCACATCAAAAAGACGCCCTCATCCTCAAGAGGTCCGAAGCATACATTGGCGTGCTCATAGATGACCTGGTTAACAAAGGCACACAAGAACCTTATAGAATGTTTACCTCCAGGGCAGAATACAGAATACTATTAAGGCAAGACAATGCGGACCTAAGATTAACCGAAACAGGACATAAAATAGGATTAGCCAGTGATGAACGTCTAGAAAAAGTCCAATTGAAAAAGGACCAGGTCAACCACCTACTTCAACAACTTAAAAAAGTAAAGCTTGATCCCGCATTTGCCAATGAAGGACTTACTCAGTTCAATACTTCAACTATTGATGAAAAGATTTCTGCAGCTCACCTTTTAAAAAGGCCGCAGCTCAGCATCAAAGAACTGAAATCACTAAGTGCCGACATCAAAGAACTCCTCGACAAATATGAGATAGAAGTTCAGGAACAAGCCGAAATAAGCATCAAGTATGAAAGCTATATAGATCGAGAACAGAAGCTAGCGGAGAAGATTGGAACCCTTGAAGACTTCAAGATCAAATCCGACTTCGACTATGATCGAGTAAAAGCTCTCTCATCTGAAGCAAGAGAAAAATTAAAGAAAATCAAACCGGAAACACTTGGACAAGCAACGCGCATCAGTGGCGTATCTCCATCTGACATTTCTGTGTTAACTATCTATCTAGGCAAATGATTCATCTTACTAGTTGCCCTATATGTGGCAACGATATATTTAAAACTGTACTAAACTGTAAAGACTACACAGTCTCCAAAGAAAGCTTCACACTTGTAAAATGCCAGCAATGTAGCTTTGTGGCAACCAGCCCAAGACCTGACAATAGCATACTCGGCAAGTACTACTTATCAGAAGACTATATATCTCATACCAANNCCTGGAAACGTAAACTCGTTATTAAATATAGCAGCAGAGTTGAGAATAAACTTTTGGATTATGGCTGTGGTACCGGAGCATTCCTTCAGGCCACAACACAAGATGACTGGAAAGCCTTTGGAGTGGAACCATCAAAAGAAGCTCGCGCAGAAGCACAGAAACTAACGCAATCAAGAGTATACCAATCACTCACGGAAATTGACAACAATACATTCGATGCTATAACACTATGGCATGTACTCGAACATGTACCGGATCTGAATCAACTGCTTCAAAAACTAAGATCTATACTCTCCGAGAATGGCACAATCTTTATTGCAGTACCTAATCATTCAAGCTGGGACGGAGACAACTATAAAGAGTATTGGGCTGGTTATGACGTACCGAGACACCTCTGGCATTTTTCACATGAAACAATGAAAGCATTAGTGGAGAATAACGGGCTCAAACTAAAAGAAATTATACCGATGAAACTCGATTCATTCTATATATCACTTCTTAGTGAGAAGTATAAAAAAGGAAACACAACAATCAGCGGAATGATCACAGCGTTTAAGAATGGACTGAAGTCAAATATACTTGCAAAGAGAAACGGACAATATTCAAGCCTGATATATATAGTTAAAAGATGAGCCTAAAAAAAAGTTTACACTGGTTAATATTTCCACTCTTCATTCTTTCATGTGCAAGACAAACTTCACCTACTGGTGGTCCTAAGGATACAATACCTCCGATACTCATACGATCATTTCCTGTTAAAGAGCAAACAAATTTTAAGGACAACACCATAGAATTAATCTTTGATGAGGCCGTAGCTGTTAACAACCCCAAAGAGCAAATCATCATAACACCAGATATAAATAAAGAGTACGACATTGTCGCTCATAAAAACAGAGTAAGTCTCACACTTAATAATAAACTCAAAGACAGCACCACATACTCCTTTAACTTTAGAGATGCTGTTCAAGACATAACCGAAAAAAATCCTGCAGTCAATCTCAAACTCGCCATAAGTACAGGTTCCTATATTGACTCGCTATCAATAGAGGGTATAACAGTCGACCCGCTGAAAGACAAGGAATACAAAGACGTTACCATAGCCCTATACGAAAACGACACGTTCAATATACTAAAGCACAAACCCGTATATCTTACAAAAAGCAACGACAAAGGAAGATATAGACTGGAAAATCTGAAACCAGGAGTTTATCATGTCTATGCTATAGATGACAAGAACAGGAACCTGATTGTCGACAGTAAAACAGAATTATATGGATTTCTTGTAGACAGCATCTATCTGACAACGAATATAAAATCAATAGCGATCCCTCTTATCAAACTCGATGCTAGATCGCTCAAACTCACAAACTCAAGACCATACAATACATACTTCAACATTAAGACTTCCAAAAATCTAAAGCAGTTCAAACTCTCATCAACCGGAGAGATCGTCATGTCATCGTTCGGTGATGATCAATCCAATATCAAAATCTACAACACCTTTGATACCAAGGATAGCGTAGCTATAAAGCTTTACGCCCTTGACAGTGTTAACAATTCACTTGACACAACAATCTATGCGAAGTTTAACGAACGTGAAGTTAAACCAGAATCCTTCGCTGTGAAATCAGAAGGCTTTAGAGTTATCAGTAACAAAAGCACTATTAAAGGAAGAATACAATTCAACAAACCTCTTCTTGAAGTCAAGTTCGATAGCATTATTTACAGAATAGATTCCATCAAGACAGTTACATTTTCACGTGAAAACATAGTATGGGATAGCCTTCATAACAGACTTACCCTTGAGAAAACTTTCGACAAAAGTTTACTAGCTCCACCAAAAGAGCCTGACGTTAAAACCAAACCACAACCAACACAACCTTCACCTCAAGCCAAAGCAGCTCCAAAGAAAATTATAAATCATCAACTACTATTTGGAAAAGGAGCATTCGTAAGCATAGAACTCGACAGCTCCAAACATACCGAAGAACAACTCAAACCACTAGCGCTTGAAGAGACGGGAATCATCTTTGTAGAAATACAAACAACAGAACCAAACTTCATTGTTGAATTACTAGATAAAAACTTCAATGTGGTAGCATCGCAGAAGAATAATCGTAAACCACAATTCGAAGACCTGAGTCCTTCTGAATATCAGATCAGATTAATAATAGATAAAGACAATGACGGAAAGTGGTCTCCAGGAAACTATTTAAAAAAGCAGGAGCCCGAACACATACGCTTTTACAGAAACGAAAAAGCTAATCCACTCATCAATCT
>DJFR01000196.1:44378-62204 GCA_002432545.1 Flammeovirgaceae bacterium UBA5867
ATCAAACTTTGTCCAAATACCAATTGTTATCAACCTATAAACAACATTGTGTATGAAAACCAAGTTACCAACATACACTAACATGCCACTCTATCCACACCATACTTACCCACTCAATCTATATATGTTAACAACTTTACAAACTATTGATAAACAGATAATTAAATTGTAAATTAATTCAACATTCATTCAACAGGAAGAAGAACGAAACCTTATCCACAATTCGACATGACTAATTATAAATACTATATATATTATTTAATTAATACTATTAGTCCACGTTCAATCTTAATAACGCTCCTCGTTCTTCATTTTCATTTTTCGTTCGGACAGAATCAATCTGAAATACAGCTCGCGAATGAATACCTTTTGAAAGGTGATAAGAAAAAAGCCGTTGAACTTTATCGGGAATTATCTAAACAGGATGCGAACAATTCTTTTATCTACAACAACTATATAAATACCCTGCTCGACCTGGGCGCTTACGATGAGGCACAGAGCTTTCTAAAAAAATTATTAAAGCGCGATCCACAAAACCTGCAGTACAAGCTGGATGCAGGACTCGTCTACATGCGTTCTGGAGACCTTACAAGGGCCGATCGCCACTTTCGCGACCTGATTGGTGAAAACAAGACGAACGTGCAGCGTATCAAACTTATGGCGGAATTCTTCTCGTCACGCTCCCTGCTCGATTACGGCATTCTTGCTTTGACCGAAAGTCGAAATTTTTTAAACAACTCCACGCTCTTCAGTCTTGACCTGGCGATGTTATACCGTCTGAAAGGAAACCAGGATAAAATGGTGCAGGAATACCTGAACTATGTTACCCAGACATCCGCCAACATACAATATGTTAAAAACGTGATGCAGGCACTTTTAACAGAGCCGGAGGAACTGACCAGTTTGGAAAAATTACTATACGACCGTGTNNGCGTCTTTTGTTCAGGCCAGAGCGTATGACAAGCGCTATAAACACGATGGCGAAAAAAGTATGGAAGTTGCTAAAGTTGCGCTCGACAACGAAGACTACGACAACGCTGCAAAAATATATCGCTATGTTATCCGCGAATATAAAAATACACCGAACTACCTGATGGCCACATTAGGTTTGATTCGCACACGTGAAGCCAGGCTGAAAAAAGTTTACCCGGTAAATACAGACTCGGTTAAGACACTCGTGTTGGATTACAAAAAATTTATCAAGCAATATCCGGATAACGCCAACGCACTGGAAGCCGCAAGGAGTGAAGCATTGCTGTTTGCAAACTATCTCGATCAAAAAGATTCAGCTGTAAAAATTTTAAATAAACTTATCGCAAATCCGAGAACCTCGCTATACCTGCGATCAAAAGCTAAACTGGATCTGGGCGATATTTATCTTTTGAAAGCCGAGCCGTGGGAATCAACGCTGCTATACTCACAGGTAGAAAAAACGCAAAAAGAAAATCCCATCGGTTACGAGGCCAAATTGAAAAATGCAAAACTGTCGTACTATAAAGGCGACTTTAGGCTGGCGCAGGAACATCTGGATATATTAAAAGAAGCAACGACTCGTGAAATTTCCAACGATGCCCTTGACCTGAGCATGCGCATAAAAGAAAATATAGCGCTCGATTCAACAGGCGAAGCATTAAAAGAATATGCGTCTATTGAATTGATGCTCTATCAAAATAAAACAGACGATGCCCTGGCCCGCCTTGATAAACTCAAGCAGGGATTTTCAATTTCCGGAAAACCAATTTCAAATCAGACTATACTTGATGATGTATATTGGCTCGAGGCGAACATCCGGATGAAACACGGAGAGTTTGAAAATTCTATTGCTTTGCTCCAAAAAATTCGCGATGAATTTGCCGAAGATATATTAGCCGATGATGCTTATTTTTTACAAGGAGAAATCTATGAGCGCCAATTGAAAAATAAAGAAAAGGCAATGGAGATATATCGCGACTTTCTCAATAAATATCCGGGAAGTGTATATGCAGCAGAAGCCAGAAAAAGATATCGCACCATGCGTGGCGACTTTGCTGAACCCACTCAGCCACGTTTCTAAAAAAAATTTCTTAACAGATACGTACAACTTCTGATAAAAATCCTAAGGAGCTAAAAATATAAAGGGGATCACTAAATGATCCCCTCGCTATTTTTATCCCAGTTATCGCGCGATAACAATTTTCTGCGTTATAGATCGTACGCCACTCTTGGCTTTGACGAGGTATAGTCCGTTGGGATATTCATTTTCAAAGTTAATCTCCGCGTAGCCGGCCTCATCAGTAACTATTTTTTTGCGAGCCAACTCATATCCCGACATATCGTGTATACTTATTTCAACATCAGCCTGCTCGCTGAAGGAACGAAGCGATGCTGTAAAATCTTTTTCCTGAACCGGGTTTGGTGATAAAATAAGTTGTGCACTTTGTGAACCTAGATCGACCTCGACCGACACCGGCTTGAATGTTTTGGATATACCATCGAAATCAGTTTGTCTTAAACGGTAATATGATAAACCGTTGTAAGGAGCATTGTCCCATGCTATATACGTATGCTCTTCATTGGATGTGCCGGTACCTTGTACTTTTGTAACCGCCTGGAAAAATTCTCCGGACTTTGAATTTTCAATCGTAAAATAATCGTTGTTCAATTCAGTTGATGTAGTCCATACCAGTTTAACTCTGCCATCCACCGCGTACGCTTTGAAACTTTTTAAATTTATAGGCAACGGGTTGATTGGATCTTCCGAGCCGAGCGTGAATGGACTAAACGCAGTGATTAAATCGCTGGTTAAAGATCCTGCAGATTGTGTACCCGAAATTGAATTTCCTCCGTGGTTAACCCAACGCGATCCGTCCCAACGAATAACGCGAAGATCAGCACGACCCGGTGAGCTAGCATTAGCCGATACACCACTTCGCCCATCCCACGAAAGTGTAACAGAAGCATCGGTTATACCCGAACGATTCAATATCCAATATTCAACATCACTTATTGTCTCAAGTGATCCGTCATTCAAAGAACCATAGGTATCCAGCGCGCTGATTGCAAAATACTCTGCTGTAAAAGTTGTGAGCGGAGTGTTGGTTGCTGTGATGGAAAGTTGTCGCATACTCCCGTTTTTACCAACCGGAAAATTAAAGGAGCCGATAGAATTTGTTTGCTTACCAGCCGGACCATCAATATGGGTATCATCGCTTGCTCCGCTATAACTTCCGCTGGGCCCGAAAATTATATATCCGCTTGATGAAGTATTCACAATGCCACTCACAAACGTCATCAGGTTATCAACCACAACATTTTGAGAAATATTTTTTGCAGCACCACCGTCAACCACCAGGTTGTAAACTGAAAACTGATCGTCTCCTGAAACCTCCTGTGCTGTAGTTCCACTCAACGTAACGGTACCGCTACCCGCATCGAAAGAATTATTCTGTGTAAAATTTCCGATCAGTTCTATACTCTGACTTCCCGAAACGATGAGGCTTCCGTTTACAACTACACCATATGGAGCAAAACCATCCGCACATTGACTGATGCTTCCTGCGCCAGAGAGATTAACAGAAGCTCCTTCGATGATAACAAGTTCTTTAATCGTAATTGCCGAAGTGATATCAGGTTGAAAAGTTGCGTTACTTATTTTGATACGATCGCGACCGCCACACGAAGGAACAACATTGCCCGACCAGTTTGCAGCAGTATACCAATCGGTTTCATTACCTGCTGAGCCACCGAGCCATGTAATCAAAACTTCGCTTGCACCAATGTCGGGTATATTAAGTCGTTGCGCGCCATCAATGTCTTCTGTTACAACGGAAGCACCCTGGTCTACGATATTATCATCGACAACTGTCGATCCGTCTTCCGGAATACGCAAGTCACCGACAGCAAGCGAAATAAATTTTCCATTCGGCGATGCTGCTATGGTTCCGAGATCGGAAAATTTTGAATTCGCATCAGCAATACCTTGCCAGGCCGCGAAGTCGTATTCAGTACTTGCGATTTTGCCAACTTCGTTGGCACTGTATAGTAAATTATAGTCAGACGATGTAGTTGTAAAATTAGTAAGGTTGTTAAGTTCGATTGCATAATTACCGCTTCCACCGGTGCGGTTATTAAAGAGAATATTACTCCTTACATCAACAGGAGAATTGAAAGATCTGAAAAGTGCTGAAGTGGTCGTGCTACTTCCGCCATTGGCTCCGGTGATCACTACCGAGTTTGCAAAGAGTGAAAGCGTTGATGTATTTGTATAAAAATTATATAGACCATAGATAGCAGCATCGGCCGTTACATTATGTCCGAGCGTTATCATGTTATTCGCCACCATGAGATTCACATCCGAACTACCAATGGATATACCGGATATCGTAGCAAAATTTGAATTACTTCGCAGATTGCTGATGCTGTTGCGTTGAACATTGTCAACACTTCCGCCAGCACTGATACCTGTCAATCTATAGTTTACGGTTGAAGCGCCCGATGCAACAATATACCCGATTTTGTTTTTATCAACATAACTACGGTTGTTGGTGGAATTTACGTTGATACCAACAATTTCATATTCTGACGGACAACTCGCGCAAGCGTTGATCACGATAGAATTTGCTTGTGTATTGTCGCTGAGTGAACCGATCTCGTTTTTTGTAATGTTCGCCCGAACTCCGGAAGCACCTGTATTGATCCCGGAAAAAATATACTGAACACCCGATGGCTTACTGGTGATAGTATTTTTAGCAATAACATTTTTTAACACGGTTGAGTACGTAGTGCTTGATACATCAAGATCTATACCTCTGAAGAGCGCTGATGTTGAAGGTGTAGCTCCGGTATTGGTAACTGTAAAATTTTGAATCGTATTTTTTTGAATTACGGCAGGTTGTGTTCCGGTAGCTTGTATACCGACTACAATTCCTCCTTCCGTATTATCAGTCACAGCTATACTTCCGGTACCATCCGCTTTCGATCCGATAAAATTATCTTCAATGGTACAGTTACAGTTATTGGTATGGATACCTACAAGTAAGGATGTTGCCGCTGCAGATGTATGACTGGTGGCATTGACATTGGCGAGAACATTTCCTGAGATTGTTGCCGTAACTGTACCCGAACTAGGTTCGAGCCAGATGAGACGTGAACGGATGTAAGAAGAACTGTTAGATGAAGTCCAGGGTATACTGCTGACTTCTGCCAGCGGACTATCGCCTCCGATATAATTATTGTTGATGTAAAATGTACCTGAGCTCGTAACATGTATACCATATATATCTTTACTGGCCGTGTTATTGATGGCAGAAGTTTGGTAGATGGAATTATTTTCGATGGTCCAGTTCTCATTGTTAGAGCTAAGAAAAATTCCGCGACCAATGTTTACGGTGCCTACGCCAAAAAAGAAATCATAAATTCTGTTATACCGAACGATATTGTTTTGATTCGGTGTACCAAATGAACCGGAAGAATATAGTCCGTTGGATGGATGAAGACTTGAATTTTTTATGTCGCAGTACTCCACCACGATGTTGTTGTTTCCACTACCGCCAAAAAATACGACACCACGATTTACGTTTGCATCATTTCCTTCAATGATGATGGAGCGAAGAGAATTATCAACAGCGCCTCCGGTAAAACTAAATACAATCCCCTCACCGGCAGGTGTGGCATTTTCATATGTATTGCTGAAAGTGAGGTAGCGGTTTGAATAATTAAAACTTGAATTGGAAGGATCTCTTCCGTCAATGATAACACGATCAGCACCGGTGAAACGGATTAGCGCAAGACCACCGCCTATTGCTCCGGTAAGAGTTCGCATCACGTTTGAATTTGGACGGATTGTCAAAAGAAACGGGCCGCCCGATTCCACTCGTTGATTCAAGGAAATTGTTCCAGGTTCGGTAATGTCTGATACAATACTAACCGTAACATTTCCATTCATGCCGTTAACATTGATTGCATTGAAAAGTCCGGTTGAACTTGTGAGATCAGGGTACATACCTGAAGTGCCGACCGTAACGGTACCTGACAATTGGGCAAACAATACTGTTGAGCATGCCAACAGCAAGCAGGTTAAGATGTAAAGCCTTTTCATATAGACAATGGAGATTATCCCAGTCAAAGATAGATTATTTTTTAACGCAATTCGAATATTAAAAAAATCTGACAGCGGTGTCAAAACATCGTCATATAGAAACTTTACTTATACTTAAATCAATTTAGAATTTTTGTAGTGCTGCGAAGAAGAACGATTGTAAAGACAGAAAATGCGTTGCATGCCTCTAAATGCATTTTACAAACAATAGAGGCAACAAATTAAATCGGAAAAAATTATAGCATTGAACACCTTCATTCTGTGTAGTCAACAATACCTTGTTCACCTTCTTTATACCTGAAATTGTAACAAATGAACAAAATAGTACGTCACTAATTGGACGGCAGACTCAGTCAAAAACTTCGGTGCTACGTCAAGAAGGTTTGTATCAGCCATGATATAAGAAGTGAATATCTACAGACTCCAAACAAATCTACTGGCTAATCATACGGGATACACATCATCGCCTTCGCGAATTAAGCCTCCTTCGATAACTTTTGCTGTTATACCACCATGCCCACGCATTGCATTATAGCCACCATGACCCAAACTCTCTTCCATTCGCGAACACGGATGGCATTCTCCGGAATATTCCATTAAAGCTTCTCCGATTTTAAATCGCTTTCCTTTTAATGCGAGCAGATTTATGCCCTGCACAACTATATTTCTTCGCGTAAGTGCCGGATCAATTTCTTCTTTGCCGAGATAGCTCGCGATCGCTTTTAAGTGTTCAGTCTGTATGAATGTAACTTGCCGGTCACCTCCCGGATTTTTATACCGATCGCCCTCGAGTCCTAAATCTTTCAACGCCATAATTTCACGTGTGAACTGAACAGGTTCCAATCGCTTCGGTCGAAACGTAATGGTTTTTACTTTGCCAGGCCTAGCAAATTGATCGTGTAGCTGCTTAAAGTCCATGTTTTACATCACTTTGAATGAAAATTCTCCAAAAATTGGAAAACTCAAAACGGTCAATGGAGCGATCTGACGCAGTTTCCGTAAAAACAGCTTCGCTATCGAAAAGTGAAAACACCGTCATTTCGTCAAAAATGCAGTTTTGATTTTTCGAAAAAACCGTCAGAAAAATATTTTCAAATACTCTGCATGCATACCAAAATTTTTCTACCTTCGCTTTCCCCGATTCAAACGTATGCGCAGGGAAGAAACCGTAGATCATCATATAAAAACAGCGTGGCACGCGATTGCTCGAATGTATAATCAACAGGCGAGCAAATATGATATTACTACATCTATCGGGTTCGTTCTTTTAAATATACATTCAGAAGAGGGAACTCCGGCAACCAAAATTGCCCCACTCATGGGCCTTGAAGCAAGAAGCCTTACGCGAATGCTCAAGACCATGGAAGAGAAAAAACTTATATACCGCGAGCCTGACCCGGTTGATAAACGCTCGGTTAGAATTTTTTTAACAGAGCTCGGCAAAAAGAAAAAAGAAGTATCGCGCAAAACTGTACTTCGCTTTAACGATGCTGTGCGACAAGAGATAGATATGGAAAAGCTTGCTGTATTTTTTGAAGTGCTGCAAAACATAAATCAGATAATAGATAGAAATAACATTTACGAAAAAGTATAGAATTAACTTCGGGCGTGTGTGACATATATACATGCGACCACATCAAACATAAAGTATGAAACGTTCTATTCGAAAAGTTGCTGTTTTAGGTTCCGGAGTGATGGGCTCCGCCATTGCTTGTCATTTCGCCAACATTGGCTGCCAGGTAGTGTTATTGGATATTGCCCCGAAAGAACTTACCGATGAAGAGAAGGCTAAGGGTCTTTCGCTTGAAAGTAAAGTTGTAAAAAATCGAATCGTGCAAAGCTCGTTCGATCGTTCTATAAAATCGAGCCCCGGCCCGATCTATAGCAAGAAATTTATATCGCGCATCACGCTGGGCAACTTTGATGATGACATGGCGAAGATCAAAGACTATGACTGGATCATTGAAGTTGTAGTTGAGAATCTGGATATAAAAAAGAAAGTATATGAGCAGGTAGAGAAGTTCCGTAAACCGGGAACACTCGTTACATCAAACACCTCAGGTATACCCATTCATTTAATGGCCGAAGGGAGAAGTGAAGATTTCAAAAAGAACTTTGCAGGCACGCACTTCTTTAATCCGCCCCGTTATTTAAAATTACTCGAGATCATTCCCACCCCGCATACAGATCCGGAAGTTGTAAAATTTCTGATGCACTATGGAGATCTATACCTTGGAAAAACAACAGTACTTTGTAAAGATACTCCTGCATTTATAGGCAACCGTGTTGGTGTATGGGGCTTGCTAAAAGTGATCGATGCCATGCGCAAGTTCGATCTTAACGTAGATGAAATCGATAAACTTACCGGGCCGGTAATTGGCAGACCGAAATCGGCAACCTTCCGTACATCAGATTTAGTCGGGTTGGATACACTTGTTAAAGTGGCCAACAATTTATACGCTGCGCTTCCGAATGATGAAGGTCGCGACATGTTTAAGCTTCCTGATGTAGTAAATCAGCTCGAAAAAAATAAATGGCTGGGCGATAAAACTGGTCAGGGCTTTTATAAGAAATCAAAAAATGCAAAGGGCGAAACCGAGATACTCACACTTGATCTTAAATCGCTCGAGTATAAATCGAAAGCAAAGGCAAAATTTGCTACGCTTGAAACAACCAAGACGATCGACAATCTGAAAGATCGCTTTAAGGTTTTGCTGGCCGGAAAAGATAAAGCCGGTGATTTTTACCGCGATGCGTTTTTCGGATTGTTTCAATATGCCAGCAATCGTATACCTGAAATTGCAGATGAACTCTATAAAATAGATGATGCGGTATGTGCAGGTTTCGGTTGGGAACTCGGTCCGTTTGAAACATGGGATGCTGTTGGTGTTGAGAAGTCGATTCAGAATATGGAAGCAGCTGGTTATAAACCTGCCGCATGGGTATATGATATGATCGCTTCCGGGAATAAATCATTCTATAAAGTAGAAGGCGGCAAGCGTCAATATTACGATATACCTTCCAAGGCTTATAAAAATATACCTGGCAAAGAAGAGTTTATCATTCTTGAAAACCTCAGCAATAATATAGTCTGGAAAAACGCAGAGTCTAAAGTTACAGATATAGGCGATGGTGTGATCAACTTCTCGTGGCACAGCAAGAGTTATACACTGGGCAGTTCTGTAGTTGAAGGTTTGAACAAAGCGATCGATCTTGCTGAAAAAGATTTTAAAGGCCTGGTTGTTGGCCACCAGGGTTCAGACTTTTCGTTAGGCGCAAACCTCGGTCTTGTATTCATGTTTGCTATTGAGCAGGAGTATGATGAGATCGACTTTATGGTTCGTCAATTCCAAAACTCGGTAATGCGCATTCGNNTATATAGGTCTTGTTGAAGTTGGTGTAGGATTGATACCCGGTGGAGGAGGAACAAAAGAACTTACCAAACGCGTAAGTGATGCACTGCAGGAAGGCGATGTAGAACTGAACGCACTTCAAAATGCGTTTATGAATATAGCGACTGCAAAAGTTGCTTTATCTGCAGAGGAGGCTCGTGAAATGGGAATTCTGAGAAGTAAAGACAGAATTTCTGTAAACAAGGATCGCCAGATTCTTGACGCCAAAGCTGCTGTAATAGAATTGGCAGAAGCAGGATATACCATGCCCGTTCCGGCAAAGAATATAAAAGTACAAGGTCGCACAGGCATGGCGCTTTTTATGGCAGGTGTTGAAGGTATGCGCATGGGCAACTACATCAGCGATCACGATAAGAAAATTGCGCGCTGGATTGCCAACGTTATGTGCGGAGGAGACTTGTCGTATGCGCAGGAGGTAAGCGAACAATATCTGCTCGACCTGGAACGCGAAGCATTTGTATCGCTCACCGGTGAGAAGAAAACTTTGGAAAGAATTCAGTCAATATTAACAGGTGGTAAACCACTTCGAAACTAAATATTAAAACTATGGATGCATATATAGTGGCTGGTTTCAGAACTGGCGTTGGAAAAGCAAAGAAAGGCGGGTTTCGTTTCACAAGACCGGACGATCTCGCTGCTGACGTGATCAAGCATCTGGTAAAGTCTGTTCCCGGACTTGAAAATAAAATGGTTGACGATCTTATCGTTGGCAACGCTGTGCCCGAAGCAGAGCAAGGTATGCAAATGGGACGCATGATCTCATTGCTTGCTTTAGGTATAGATACTCCCGGTATGGTGGTGAATCGTTATTGCGGCTCGGGAGTTGAAACCATCGCGATTGCAAGTGCGCGCATTCATGCCGGCCAGGCCGATGTAATTATAGCGGGTGGAACAGAGTCGATGTCGCTTGTGCCGGTGATGGGTATAAAAACGGCATTGAATTATACTATCGCGAAAGATCATCCTACATACTATACCAGCATGGGTCTTACGGCAGAAGAAGTATCCAGGCAATTTAAAATTTCGCGCGAAGAGCAAGATCAATTTTCATACGAGTCGCACATGAAAGCAGCGGCTGCATGGAAGGCAGGTAAATTTACAGACGAAGTTGTTCCCATCACGGTGAAGGAAGTATATGTGGATGAGAACATGAAAAAGAAAACGCGTGAGTTCATTGTTGATAAAGATGAAGGTATACGTACCGACACAACGGTTGAAGGACTGTCAAAATTGAAACCTGTATTCGCTGCAGGAGGAACAGTAACCGCGGGTAACTCATCACAAACATCCGATGGTGCTGCCTTTGTTGTAGTAATGTCTGAACGAATGGTAAAGCAGTTGAATGTTAAACCAATCGCGCGCCTGGTTAGTTATGCCGTAGCTGGTGTAGATCCACGCATTATGGGAATCGGTCCCGTAGCCGCTATACCCAAAGCATTGAAACTTGCCGATCTGAAACTGGATGATATAGACTTGTTCGAATTGAACGAAGCTTTTGCTGCACAGTCGCTGGCAGTAGTAAAAGAGCTGGGTATAGATCGCGCAAAGTTGAACGTAAATGGAGGTGCTATAGCAGTAGGCCATCCGTTGGGTTCTTCCGGAGCTCGTTTATCGGTTCAACTCTTTGGTGAGCTTCGCAGACAAAAGAAAAAATACGGAATGGTTACAGCATGTGTTGGAGGAGGCCAGGGCGTAGCCGGTATATATGAACTTCTCTAAAAGCGTTTGCAAATCATTTCTGAAAACCAATCAACAGGAAATTACAAAACATTATAGGTTATGAGTACTACCACAGCTGAAAAACAAGCCATCAAAGGAGGAGAGTTTCTTATTCGCGAAACAACAGCAAGTGAAATTTTCATTCCGGAAGAATTCAACGAAGAGCAACGCATGATCCAGCAACAGTGTAAAGATTTTCTTGCCAAAGAAGTCTGGCCACGCCTGGATGAAATCGACTCGATGAAAGATCCGAAGCTGATGCCTTCTATTCTAGATAAAGCTGGTGAGCTTGGTTTACTCGGTACATCAGTGCCTGCAGAGCTGGGTGGTTTTGGAATGGATTTCAATACAACGATGCTGGTGGCTGAAGTAATTGGTGCCGGTCATTCGGTAGCCGTTGCACTTTCTGCACACACCGGTATTGGTACACTCCCTATACTCTATTATGGTAATGATGAGCAGAAACAAAAATATATACCGAAACTTGCTACAGGTGAGTGGAAAGCTGCTTACTGTTTAACGGAGCCGGATTCGGGTTCAGATGCCAACAGCGGTAAAACAAAAGCTGTGTTAAGTGCCGATGGTAAACACTACATTATCAACGGCCAGAAAATGTGGATCACGAACGGAGGTTTTGCAGATATATATGTTGTTTTCGCGAAGATCGATAACGATAAAAATCTCAGTGCTTTCATCGTAGAGAAATCGTTCGGTGGTATAACCATGAATGAAGAAGAGAAGAAGATGGGTATAAAAGGATCTTCGACCCGCCAGATCTTCTTCAATGACTGCAAAGTTCCGGTTGAAAATCTTTTGAGTGAACGCGAAAATGGTTTCAAAATCGCAGTTAACATTCTGAATATAGGCCGTATCAAATTAGGTATTGCAGCACTCGGTGGAAGTAAACATACCGTTTCACTTGCTACTAAATATTCAAATGAGCGCAAGCAGTTCGGGGTTTCAATATCATCGTTCGGTGCAATCAAACACAAGATAGCCGAGATGGCAACGAAAGTGTTTGCATCAGAGTCTGCTCACTATCGCGCGAGCCAGAATATAGACGATGCTTACAATGCATTTGTAGCAGGAGGTATGGATTCTTCCAAAGCACGACTCAAGGCACTCGAAGAATTTGCCATAGAGTGTGCTATATTAAAAGTGCATGGTTCCGAGGTTCTTGACTATGTTACCGATGAAGGTGTACAGATATATGGTGGGATGGGCTTCTCGGCAGAAAGTCCGATGGATCGTGCTTATCGTGATGCGCGGATCAACCGCATCTTTGAAGGAACAAACGAAATTAACCGTCTGCTTACAATCGACATGCTGTTGAAGCGTGCTATGAAAGGAACGATCGATCTGATGACACCGGCTATGGCTGTACAAAAAGATCTGATGGCTATACCTGATTTCGGAGCAAGTGAAGAAGAAGGTATATTTGTAAAGGAGAAAAAAGCACTGGCGAATCTGAAGAAAGCAGGATTGATGATAGCCGGATCGGCCGTGCAGAAATTTATGATGAAGCTTTCCGAGCAACAGGAGATCATCATGAATATGGCAGACATACTGATCGAAGCATATATAGCAGAATCGGTTCTGTTGCGTGTTGAGAAACTGATTGCGCAGAAAGGAGAAAAGGCAACCGAGATTCAGAAAGAAATGGCGTTAATATATTTACACCATGCTATAGGTAAAGCTGCCGCAGCCGGAAGAGAAGCTATAGCTGCTTTTGCCGATGGCGATGAGCAACGCCTGATGCTGATGGGATTGAAACGCTTCACAAAAATTGATGCATACAATCTGAAAGAAGCCAGAAGAAAAGTAGCAGATCACGTGATTGCGAAAGGAGAGTATCCTTTTTAAGAAATATCCAAAGACTTATACCTTAACCTAAACTGAGGAGGTCGGAGCAATCCGGCCTTTTCTATTTTATGCGGTGTACGAAATTGTAAGCGGCACTGTTCATTTGCTTACAAATTTGTCGCGTTGAAAAAGTAAAAACTGCTTCTATTAACTTGAAATCGCTTTTTCAAAAACAGGTAAGACTTTTGTAAAGTGTATAGCGTACCAAAATTCACTCTTATGCAAAGCAGAAGTTCAAACACATCAACCTCTACTATTCTTGTCATTGTGCTTTTGATTGTAACCTTTCCTATATGGATCGGCATTGCGGGTGGAGTGCTCGGAGGTATTATAGGAATTTTCGGAGCAATATTCGGAGCTGTTATGGGATTGTTTGGCGCTATGCTCGGAGGCATCCTGCATTTATTCGGTTGGTTGTTCAGCTGGAATTTCCACGGGCCGTTTGTGTTCTGGAACACAAGCATCCTCACAATCTTTGCAATTATACTCGTGTTTGTGCTTCTCTCGAAGAGGCGGAGATAAACATTACGTAACAGGATGCCTGTTATATAGAATAGGATTCAGGAAGTACTTTGAGTATATCGGGTACTTCTTTACTTCTTTAATCTCAGGTTTCAGCTTGTTAATAAAAACGACTTTATACTGAAACTCAAATCCTTTTTCAACGCGCACATCCTTTCGAACAATATACCATTGCTTGTTCCACGGATTAAGCACTTTCACTTCCAGGTGAAATAGCCCGGGCGCACTTCGCACGCGTACTACTTTACCTGGTTGTTTATTGTAAAGTTTACCGTTAACCGTAACCAATATACCGGTTCGGTCTTCGGTTTGAATCGCAATGCCGGAATCATACGCAAAGGCACTTGTAGAAGCGCCTATCAACAGCAACAGCACGGGTAGCAGCGTTTTCATACAATACATGTTTATTTATAGTATTAACGCAAGCACCGTGCCATCGTTCTCTGTAATTGAAAACAAAAAAGGCTGCGAAATGCAACCTTTTTCTATATGCTATAAATCATTCAGTTACATCACTGAAGAATGTGTTTTCCTTTCTCGATGCTAAATCTTTTTCCGAGAATTTCTTTTTGACTGCTGCTGCGAAGTGTTTCTGTATAGTACCATTCAGCTTTTGCTTTTTGCGGATATAGCGTGAGCAGCAGATAACCGTGATCGCGGTTGTTCAAATACTTAATGTGCGGATTTTGCTTTAGCAGTTTTTGTTCCTTCACCTTCACACTGTCATCAGGCTTTCCTTCATTTCCGTTTCCGGAAGTTACACTGGTAGTACCCAATTCAACAGCAAGCGCCTGCTTGCCTTTTGTATTCTTAAGACCTTCGGCAAAAGTTTCGATCGCCCACGAAGCATGTGTATCACCCGTGACAAAGAGTATATCTGCGATTTTGTTTTCCGCTATATATTGCTCAATGCGTTTCTTCTCGGCAGGATAACCATCCCACGCATCCAGATTTTTAGGCATATCTTTTTTATACAGACCACTGATGTCGAGATCAGAAAACAGAACCTGGTTGCCAATAATTTTCCATGTTGCTTTAGAATCTGTCAAGGAGTTTTCGAACCATTGAAGTTGATCTGGGCCTAACATACTTCGTTTGTCACTTTCAAAATCCGGAGCACTTACACTATCAGCAGGAGCGGTGCGTCCTTCGAGGCGTTCATCCAGCATGATGAGGTCTGCTAATTTTCCGAACGTAAAAGATCGGTATAATTTATTGCTTTCGCGGATAGGCAGCCATTCATAGTATGCTTGTCTGGCTGCAGCTTTACGTGTATTGAAATCGCCTTCTTCGGGTTGGTGATTTTGCGCGCCTTCGGTATATACATTGTTTGCTACTTCGTGATCATCCCAAATCGTAATTAACGGATGGCGCATGCGCAACTTTCGCAATCCCTCATCCAGATGATATTGTGAGTAGCGAGTTCGATAATCACTCAATGAAACAATTTCATGAGCGGGCAGATTTTTTCTTCCAATCGTAGTGTCGCCATATACACCGGTAGCATATTCATAAATATAATCGCCCAGGTGAACAACCGCATCTACTTCTTTATCTGCGATGATTGCGTATGGATTGAAGTAACCAAATTCCCAATTACTACAGCTGACAATAGCAAGCTTCAAACTATCCATAGCATCAGCCGATAATGTTTTGGTGCGACCAACAACAGAAGTTTTTCCAAGCGCATGAAAGCGATAGTAATAATACTGTGCAGGTTGTAGTCCGTCTACATCAACTTTAACCGTATAGTCTTTAGAAGCATTCGTTGTAGTTGAATCAGATTTCAATATGCTTGAAAAATTTTCATCAGTGGCTATATCCCAACGTACGCGAACGTCTGTCGCAGAATCTTCCGGAGTAACGCGCGTCCAGATGATTACGCGGTCTTGAAGCGGATCGCCCGAGGCAACGCCATGATAAAATGGTTTCAGCGAAGTATCATATAGTGGAGCAACGGCCTCAGAAAATTTCTTCCCGGGCGTTTTTTTGGAAGAGCACGCAGCTATAAAAATCAGCATGATGCTATACAGTAACAGGTTCTGTATTTTCATTTCGATAAGTTTTGGTGTCAACGTAAAGAAATAAAAAACAGGATACTCAAAGCCGAGCATCCTGTTAAGTTTTCTTGAAGAAATGATTCTGTTCTGATTCTTAGTTATCCCTGAAGTACTTATCCTCTTCATCAACCTCTTCATCTTCGATCGGTTTCACGCGAGCCGTTACTTCAAGAATCTTGAATTCTGTTCTACGGTTTTTCTGACGACCCACCGGGTTATCGCTTCCATCCGGGTTTGTGTTTCGTGCAATTGGTTTCGACTCACCATAACCTTTTGCTACCAGTCGATCTGCTGCAATGCCGTGTTGAACTATATATGCCACCGCAGATTCAGCACGTCTTTGTGAAAGGCGCTGGTTATAGTCATCGGTGTCAACACTATCCGTATGTGAGCCTAATTCTATTTTTATTTCCGGATTGTCTACCAGCAACTGAACAAGTTTATCAAGTTCTTTTGCCGCATCAGGGCGGATGTCAGATTTGTTATAATTATAGTATATATTCTCCATCACAAAGATTCTGTTGAGTTCGATCTTGTCGAGCACAATAACAGTATCCAGTGTAATGGTGGTGATCAGATCTTTCAGTGTATTCGGATCAACGGATTTACCCTTCATAGTATATCCCTGACGTTTGATCAGATAACCATCGGTTTCGCCCACCAGGCTATAGTCTTCATTTTCATATACTCTGAACAGGAACTTGCCATCATTACCCGTAGTATAATCCTGCATGATGTCACCTTTGCCATCCAGCAGACTTACTTTGGTATTCGGCAGAATTTGTCTGTTCTGATTTTTGTCTTCCGTATAGGCTATACCCTGCAGGTAATAGTTAATAACCTTCAGGTTTGGATCTTCATTGATGAAAGTATAGATGTCGTCATCACCTCTTCCGCCATTACGATTGGAGGCGAAGAATCCGCGATCGGGTTTGAAAAGAAAAATTCCGAAATCATCATCCGATGAATTCATAGGTTGACCTAAATTTTCAATTTGTGTTTTACCATTGGCACGCTTCACCACAAACATATCCAGACCACCGTAACCTGGATGTGCATCGGAAGCGAAATATAGCTTGGCATCTTCCGCTACATACGGAAATAATTCGTTTCCAGGAGTGTTAATCTCTGGTCCGAGGTTGCGCACACGGGTAAACCGGCCGCGCGAATCCATTTGTGCGGAGTATAAATCTGTTCCGCCATAACCACCCTTGCGGTTAGACGCAAAGTATAATGTGCGGCCATCGGGGCTGAACGCAGGTGACGAATCCCAGCTGAAATTTTTTGCATCAGGATCAGATTCATTCTTGAATTGTGTGTTGATATTTATCGGTACAGGCTCCGACCACACGTTATTACGGAAGCGTGATATATATAGATCGACATCAGCACCACCGCCTTTTTTCTTTTCCGAGTTGCCCTTGGCAAACACCATTATTTTTCCGTCAGGCGAGAATGTTACGCACCCTTCGTTGCGCACGTTGTCATTTATACCTTCCGGCAGCCTGGCAACGGTATTAATATCAACGTTGGCACCTTTGGTTGTAACTTTATATAGGTCGGTAAAAGGTTTTCCCTCTGCTTCGTAAATTTTTCCGTCACCGCGTGATGATGTAAAATAAAGTTCGCTGTTGAGATATACCGGAGAGTACTCGCTGGCTGGTGTATTGATACTTTCCAGGTTCTTTACCTTATAGTAGCTCTGAGTTTCGTTAAGCTTGGCCAGATAATCGAGGCCATTCATTTCTGAGCGAGCGCGATCTTTCAGTTGATCATTGGAGGTTGAAGCGATCAGTTCCTCGTATTGTTTTTTCGCTTCATCATATTTAGCGTTGGCTTTAAGTGATTGCGCGTAATAAAATTTAACGGTGTCTTTATCGATGCCGCGACCACCGGCCCTTGAATAGAACTGTTCGGCTTCTTTGTAACGGTTAGACAGTCGGTATGATTCGGCAATGAAGAAATTAGCCTTCGGACTATTTCCCGTTTTCTTATACAGTTCGATCGCGTTTTGATATTTACCGAGGAGGAATGCTTTCTGGGCTTTCTTTTCTGTGCTGCACGCACTTGCCACCAGAAGCAAAACCAGAAGCGAAAAAATTGTAGACTTCATAACCGCTTAAATATATTGTTAAAGCTACGAATTATTGAATTAACGCGATACGGTTTCCTT
>DJFR01000196.1:62224-62531 GCA_002432545.1 Flammeovirgaceae bacterium UBA5867
CTCGGCAAGCTTCAGCAGTATTACTTCATCTTTTATTTTGAAAGCCACTCGCGTGCGATCAAAAAGGTCAGCACCAATAGCACTTCCTATTTCTTTTATGATTCTTACAGAACTATCAATGGAGCACCCGCTTGCCTGGTCGTTAGCAGCAAGAATAATAAAATGATTATAACGGACATCGAAAGAGGTTTGCATAGGTTGGCCATGTACTGACCAGTTCTGAGTAAACGATGTAAGCGCTTCAGAGATTGTGTTAATATCGGCTTGCGTAAATTTTTTATTAGACTGGTAAATCCAGACTCTGGAA
>DJFR01000001.1:0-63966 GCA_002432545.1 Flammeovirgaceae bacterium UBA5867
ATATTTATAGTCGGGCTGCCCTATGCCGGTAAAGAATTACTGCTGAATATTTTTTCATGTGTTGTAAACCTGCGCACCGATTTGGAAAAGGCAATTCCTGCCTATAAGCAAAACGTAATTGTTATAAAACATTTTGAACATGGTATTAACGATCACAAGATCAATGAAGGAAAGCTAAAGGTCATTCAGCAGTTGGTAGATGAAGACAGGAAGATCATCATTGCGTCTGCGGTTCAACCCAGTGCTATACTTGAATTCTATGAAAAAGCTCTTGAACGCATAAAGACAGATAGTGCAGATTGGGCAACCTATAAACATGCCGAGCAGATGTGGAAAAATGTGCTGAGCGGATTTGTACTATATTTTCAGCCGTTGTCCAAAGAGAATACACTCTTGTCTGATGATGCGTTTATAAAATCAGAACTGAATCATGGTTTATACCTGCCAACCCTGATGTCGCATATACCTAATGAGACAACGAATACGTATCCGTGCCAGGAAAATTTTGTATTAAAAATTGAAGAGCTGGCAGATACTTATTATCATTCCCTCTGGAATTCATTTTCAGATGCTGAAAAATTTTTGCTGCACGATCTGGCGAAAGATCGCTATGTAAATCTTAAGAATGTAAAAACGATTCGTCTGCTCCTCCAGAAAGGTGTGATCGTAGCGGATGATTCCCTGCAGATCATGAACCGGAGCTTCAATAACTTTATCCTCTCGGTTGTGAATGAAGATGAAGAAGTGCAGATGGAAAAAGAACAAAGTAATAAGGGAAGCTGGAATGTAGTTCAGTCCGTGCTAATCATCCTGCTGATAGCGTTGATTGCATTTATAGCCATCGCTCAACAGGACTTGTTCCGCGATCTGAATGTGCTGATCGGAGCCTTCGGTTCTGCCATCGCGCTGATTACGCGTTTCGGAGGACTGTTCAGTGCGAAACCAAAAGACAGCTAGCAGTTGTAGTGATATATAGTATACTGCCTGTGTGAAACAACAGTATACTATATATCAGATATTATAAGTGATCATTCTGCTCGTGCAACTGCGCATCCACAACGGCAATCGCTGCCATGTTTACAATTTCGCGGATGGAACTTCCCAATTGAAGAACGTGAACCGGTTTTTTCATACCTAACAGGATAGGACCGATGGCTTCAGCTCCTCCGATCTCCATCAATAATTTATAGGCTATATTTCCGGCAGCCAGGTTCGGGAAGATCAATGTATTGGCACCTTCTTTTGAAAGCGCGCTGAAAGGGAAAGTCTCCTGTTGCAAAGCTGTGTTCAACGCAACGTTTGCCTGTATATCTCCTTCCACTACCAGCGAAGGATTTTTTGCTTTCGCCAGGCGCACCGCCTCGCGACTCTTCTCAGGTATCTCTCCTTTCGATGAACCGAAGTTGGAGTACGACAGTACGGCAATGCGCGGATCCATATCAAAGAATTTCACACCGCGTGCTGTAAGCTCAATGATACCGGCAAGCTCCTGCGCATTCGGATCAACATTTACGGTTGTATCCGCAAAGAAGAACGTTCCTTTTTTATTCGTGATGATATACATACCGGCAACGCGATCTACGCCATCAGCTGTACCAATGATTTGCAGCGAAGGAAGAATGGTTTTTGGATAGTCTTTTGTAAGACCACTTACCAATGCATCAGCATCACCAAACTCTACCATCATGGCGCCAAAGTAATTTCGTTCGCGCATCATGCGTACGCTGTCCAGGTATGTTAAACCTTTGCGCTGGCGTTTCTTATAAAGTACTTCTGCATACCGGTTTACCATATCATCATCCTCACGCGGATAATATATAGGGCAATCGTGCAGGTCAAGATTATGTTCTTCGATAAGCTTGTGAATCTCTTCGCGGTTTCCTAACAGTATAGGTTGTGCTATACCTTCATCTTTCAGGATCTGCGCAGCTTTCAGAATTTTATGATGATTCGCTTCTGCAAACACAACGCGCTTCGGATTTTTCTTGGCGCGATCAATAATACGCGAGATCAGTTTTTGATCTATGCCAATGCGTTGCTGCAATTCATGATGATATGAAACCCAGTCAGTGATCGGGTATTTAGCGATACCTGAATCCATCGCAGCCTTAGCCACTGCAGGCGATACTGTAGTGATAAGACGCGGGTCAAGCGGTTTCGGTATCAGGTACTCGCGACCAAATTGTATCTTGTCAGTTCCGTATGCTTTCACAACCATATCCGGCACAGGCTCTTTCGCCAGTTCAGCTAATGCATATACCGCTGCAAGTTTCATCGCTTCATTTATTTCGGTAGCACGTACATCCAATGCACCGCGAAATATATACGGGAATCCCAATACGTTATTTACCTGGTTAGGATGATCGGAGCGTCCTGTAGCTAATATAGCGTCTTCGCGCGTTTTACGGGCGAGGTTGTAATCAATCTCCGGGTTTGGATTCGACAATGCAAACACGATCGGATCTTTCGCCATGTTGTTCAGATCTTCCGGAGTTATAGCATCTGCAACAGAAAGTCCGATGAATACATCAGCACCTTTCATCGCTTCCTGTAACGTGTTGATCTTTGTGTCGAGTACAAATTGTTTTTTAATATCATCCAGACCGGTGCGCGATGTATTGAGTACACCTTTGCTGTCGCACATAATGATATTCTCTTTCTTTGCACCCAGTGCTATATATAGCTTGGTACAGCTTACCGCAGCAGCACCGGCACCATTCACAACGATCTTGATCTCTTCAATCTTCTTCCCTACAATCTCCAATGCATTCAGTAACGCTGCACACGAAATGATAGCCGTTCCATGCTGATCATCGTGCATGATCGGAATGTTCATCTTGTCGCGCAGCTCTGTCTCAATCTTGAAACATTCCGGTGCTTTGATATCTTCCAGGTTAACACCGCCAAATGTAGGTTCGAGTGCTTTAACGATCTTGATAAATGCATCAGGGTCTTTCTCATCGATCTCTATATCGAACACATCGATGCCTGCGAATTTTTTGAAGAGTACACCCTTACCTTCCATTACGGGCTTGGAAGCTTCGGGCCCGATGTCGCCTAATCCCAGTACAGCCGTACCGTTGGATATAACTGCTACCAGGTTTCCTTTGGAAGTATACTTGTAAACATCTTCTTTGTTTGCATGAATTTCTTTGCAAGGCTCAGCCACACCCGGAGAGTACGCCAGGGCGAGGTCGAGCTGTGAGCTCAATACTTTGGTTGGAACAACTTCAATCTTACCGGGCTGCCCGTGCATGTGATAGTTGAGGGCATCCTGCTTTCTGATCTTAATCGACATAGTATGAAATTAGACGCCAAATATAATCAGTGAATATTGAAAGAGAAGCTTCAATATTTTTTCAAAACTGGAATAGAATGTGGAATTTGCTGCGCTGTTACACACTATGTGTAGTCAGAAATACTTTAACACGAACATCTTGCGATGGAAAAATCAGACATGATCTACGGTACACGAGCAGTAATGGAAGCAATTGCTGCCGGTAAAGAGATTGAAAAAGTAATGATCCAGTCGGGGCTCAGCAACGATCTTATCAAAGAGCTTATCACTACTGCGCGGAGCCGAAACGTACCAATCACTTTTGTGCCGTTGGAAAAACTGAAGCGCATGTCATCCAAAAATCATCAGGGTGTTATATGCCTGCTGGCAGCAGTATCTTTTGCTTCACTCGATAATTTGATCGATCGCGCTTACAGCGAAGGTCGTGAGCCGTTTTTTCTTTTGCTTGATCGCATAACAGACGTACGAAATTTCGGAGCAATTGCACGCACGGCCGAGTGTGCCGGACTTGATGGAATTGTTATACCCGAAAAAGGAAGTGCACCCATTACAAGTGATGCGATGAAAACATCGGCCGGTGCGTTAAATCATTTACCGGTTTGTCGTGAAAAGGATTTGAAGAAGACGTTGAAACTGCTGCGCGATAATGGTATACGCGTTGTAGCATGTACAGAGAAAGCGAGTAAAGATCTGTACGAAGTAAATCTCACCGGACCTATAGCCTTGATCATGGGTTCAGAAGAAGATGGCATCGGAGATCCATTACTTCGCGAAGCCGATGAACTCGCCAAGATTCCCATGAATGGAAGAATCGGATCATTGAACGTATCCGTAGCAGCAGGCGTAGCCGTCTACGAAGTAGTACGCCAAAAAATGAAATCATAAACTATATACAGAGTATAAAACGAAAAGGGCTTTTCATGTTTAATGAAAAGCCCTTTTCAATGTATAGTATATCTCGCCATACTTCTGGCGCCTTACTCCTTACTTCTTATTTTTTGTAAGCCAAAATACATTTCTCAATAATATCACAACACTCATGAACCTGTTCTTCCGTAATAACCAACGGAGGAGCCAGGCGAATAATGTTACCATGTGTAGGCTTGGCTAGTAAACCATTCTTTAAAAAGTCTACACATATATTCCAGGCAGTTTTACTTTCCGGTGAGTCGTTAATAACAATTGCGTTGAGTAAACCTTTGCCGCGTACTAAGGTGATCAAATCTGTTTTCTTCTGAAGAGCCTGCATGCGCTCACGGAAAATTATACCGAGTTTCATGGCGTTGTCTGCCAGGTTTTCATCTTTTACTACTTGCAGCGCCTCTATACATACGGCAGCAGCAAGCGGATTGCCCCCGAACGTTGAGCCATGTTCACCCGGTTTAATCACCAGCATAATGTCATCATCCGCCAATACGCACGATACCGGCATGGTGCCACCAGATAAAGCTTTACCCAGAATCAACAGATCCGGACGAACATCTTCATAATCGGATGCAAGCATTTTACCTGTGCGTGCTATACCGGTTTGTATTTCGTCCATCATTAATAGCACATTGTGTTTGCGGCAAAGTTGCTCGGCAGCTTTCAGATAACCATCAGTAGGTATATATACACCCGCCTCGCCTTGCATGGGTTCAATCCAGAGTGCACATACATTCGGGTTGGCTAGTGCTTTTGCCAACGCATCAACATCATCATAAGCTACTACTTCAAAGCCTGGCATAAAAGGGCCAAAGCCATTGCGTGAATCCGGATCGGTAGAAGCAGATATAATGGTTGTGGTGCGCCCGTGAAAATTTTTCTGTACCGCTATAATTACAGCTTCATTATCCGGTATACCTTTTTTGGTATAGCCCCACTTGCGTGCGAGTTTGATAGCGCTTTCATTGGCTTCAGCACCGCTGTTCATAAACAATGCTTTCTGATAACCGAATGTTTCGCAGATATACTTCTCGGCAATACCTAGTTTATCATTATAGAATGCGCGGGATGTAAGCGTAAGTTCTTTTGCCTGGTTGATCAACGCATTGATGATGCGCGGATGGCAGTGACCCTGGTTAACGGCACTATACGCAGAAAGAAAATCGTAGTAGCGTTTTCCTTCAACATCCCAAACAAACACTCCTTCGCCTTTGCATAACACTACGGGAAGCGGGTGGTAATTATGCGCACCGTATTTGTCTTCCAATAGAATTGCCTGTTGGCTGGAGTTAATTGTTTCGATCATATGAACTAAGAATTTGTATTATTGCAAATCTATCAAATAGGTATGGTAAAGCCTACACGATTAGAGTATAGCTAAAGTTATTTCGTTATGAGTAAAACCGTTTTACGCCCCGAATCCGCAAATTTATGTTGTTACGCGATTAAATTTTTTTTTGAAGTGCAGGCCTGAGCGTCAGCGCAGAACATCGGCAACAGCATAAGCTTCTCAAACATTCGAACAGTTTTAGAACAAGTCGTGATAAAGAATGAATTCTAGTTGCCCGCTGTTGGTTGTTAAACATATATTTACAGCAAATGGAAATTCTTTTTTTACTGGTAGGGGTTAGTGTCGGTGTGGTAGCCGCGTGGCTCGTTTTTAAATTCAAATCTTCGGCAGAAACACAGTCTGCCGGTTCTGCTATATTACTGGAACAGGAAAAAAATAAAACGCTTCAGCAGCAGGTACATGAACTAAAGCATGAGCTTGAAGCAGAGCGCAATAAAGTACTGGAAACAAATAATAGCCTGGCGGCATCGGAAGCCGACTACCGGAACCTTCAGGAAAAATTACAGGACCAGCGTAAAGAACTCGAAGCGTTGAATGAAAAATTCACGCTGCAGTTTAAGAACCTGGCGAACGAAATCTTCGAAGAGAAGAGCAAGAAGTTTACTGATCAGAATAAGACAAACCTGTATGACCTGCTCAAACCGCTGGGTGAAAAAATTATGGAGTTTGAGAAGCGGGTTGAAGAAACACATAAAGACACGATTTCAAGAAGTTCGGCATTGCGCGAGCAGCTTGAAAACCTGCAGAAGTTAAATGTGCAGATGACCCGCGAAGCGGAGAACCTGACGCGCGCATTACGTGGTGATACCAAAACGCAGGGTGCGTGGGGTGAATTTATACTGGAGAGTATACTGGAGAAATCGGGGCTGGAAAAAGATCGCGAATATTTTATACAGGAGTCGTTCACAACGGTTGAAGGCCGATTACGTCCCGATGTAATTATACGTTTGCCAGAGAACAAACACGTGATCATCGACTCGAAGGTCAGTCTTACAGCCTATAATAATTTTGTGAATGCAGAAACGGAAGAAGAGAAGATCGTTCATCTCAAGAGCCATCTCACATCCATCCGTCAGCACATGAAATTGCTGGGCGATAAAAACTATCATAAAAATATAGGCAGCGATGGCAGTCTTGATTTTGTGATCATGTTCATTCCGATAGAACCTGCCTATATATTAGCTATACAAGGTGAAAAGACTTTGTACGAAGAAGCCCTTGAAAGACGCATAGTATTTGTGAGTCCTACGTTGCTTATACCATCGTTGCAGCTTATTAAGAACACCTGGAAGCAGGAATACCAGACACGCCACGTGCTGGATATAGCTAACAAGGCTGGTGATCTTTACGATAAATTTGTAGGCTTCTCGGAAGATCTGATTACACTCGGTCGTCACCTGGAAACGTCCAAGAAATTCTATGAAGAGTCTATGAAAAAATTATCGGTAGGCAGTGGTAACCTGGTGCGCAGAGTAGAAGATCTGAAGAAACTCGGTGCCAAGGCCAGCAAGACTATAGATTCTAACCTACTGAAACGCTCCGAAGATCAAGCCGATCTGTTTGATAAGTAATGATGAATTTATAGCGTCTCTGCTATAGCTGCAGAGACGCTATAAATTCATATCAATAGATACGCCCTATATTCTCAACTATAATTTTCTTTAGTTCAAGGGGCTCGATCAGTCCTTGTTTGCCGTAAATGATCTTGCCGCCCGGAGCAATAAACAAAGTATAGGGCAGCGAGCCTTCCCATTTCTTATCAAGCGCTTCCATAAAACCATACTTGTCGCCTTTAAATATATAGTTCTTCATAGAGGCCTGTTTCTTGGTAAGGAAGTTAAGCGCATTGGGTTTACGGTTAATATCATCGAGACTGATAGTAATTAACTCAAACTCGCGGTTGCGATACATGCGGTTCATATTTACAAACTCCGGAAACTCGGTAACGCACGGTCCGCACCAGGTAGCCCATACGTTGATGAGCTTGTAATTTATACCATCGTTCCTGAGCAATTCTTTTATACCGGCTATATCTACCTCATCAATCGCTATTTTTTCTTTTGCCCATTCTTCAGTTGCCTTGTTGGCATAGTCGCGTTTGTCGGGCCATTTAATGGAGCAGCCAAATGTTTTGGTTTTTTCCACCGGCACAGGTTTAGTATTTAATAAAGCATCCAGTGCATTGCGCGTATCATGCGTTTTGGCAGTGCCGGGTTTTTCGCCATCATCGATGCGGCCGGTATAGCGAAGCGTGCGCTTGTCATCGAATATAAATACATGCGGTGTAGCTTGCGGGCCGTATAGCTTTGAGACAGCAGAAGTTTCACCATCAAACAAGTATGGAAAATTATACTGCTTGTTCTTTGCGCGTATCTTCATCTCTTCAAATGAATCGCTCAGGTCCGTATAGCCTAATTCGTCCAGGCGCACCGACTGCGGATCATTCGGTGAGATAGCAACAATGCCAACGCCCTTGCTGCTATAGTCTGCTACAAGCTGTTTAATGCGGTCCTCGTAAGCCTGTGCTGTAGGGCAATGGTTACAGGTAAAGACGATGGCGAGTACTTTATACTTCGCAAAATCATCAAGCGTATACGTTTTGCCATCCGTGGCTGGCAAAGAAAATGCAGGAGCCTTGGCTCCGATTTCAAGCGGGGTGGGGTCTGAGGCGAATGCCAGCCGGGAAAAAAGACCCAGAATGAGTAAAAAGAAGGACTTCATGGCGAAAGGGTTATTTGATTTAAGTATCTTAAAGTTAATTAAAAGTTATTTTTGTCGAATAGAAGAGTGTCTCCTTAAAATTTACCGGTTAGGCATTTCGTTTGATCGCCTTAAAAGACCTTCAGTCGGTTGTTGAATACGATTCGGGTAACATTAACAGTTTATATCTTNNACATTCGCGCAGTCTAAAAAGAAGCGGAGGAAATCTGATAATACCCAGCAGAACGCTCCTACCACGCTTGAGCCAGGCGAAGAACCTTATTATCCCAAAAAGGAATATGGTCCAAAGAAATCGCGCAAGAGCAGAAAGAAAGGTGGTGGTCCAACATACGAGTCGCAGGATGAGTTTGAAGCACGCATGCGCGAAACAGTAAAGACCATCCGCAAGAACGAAAAGAATCTCATGCGGCCACAGTATACCAACCCGATGTACTTTGGTCATAAGCGTCCGCCAAAGAAGAGACCACCGGGAAAAATGAAGTATTGCAAAGTATGTGGTATCCGCCATTAATTTTATAGTCTATATTCATCATAAACAACCCATTAGCTATGGGTTGTTTTGTTTTATATAGGTGCCTATAAATAATAATGTTGCCCTGTTGTGGAACTAATCAACTTGTGATTTGATTTTTTTAGCGAGTACTTGCAGTAATGAACCTCGCCAGTTATATAGAACACACCAACTTAAGTCCAACACTTACCATCGGTGATATAGATAAACTTGTTGAAGATGCTAAACGATTTAGCCTTCTGGGAATCTGTGTTCCACCGTTCTGGGTAAAGCGAGCCAAACGCGAAATAGGGTCTGCAAAAATTATACTGGTAACAGTAGCAGGATTCCCGTTAGGGTATAATATGACCGAAACAAAGTTAGATGAGATGCAGCGTGCTGTTGACAATGGTGCTGATGAAATCGATGTAGTATGGAATCTGACATCCTTCCGAACGAATTTACCCTGGACAAAAATTGAAATAGCAAAGTGTAGTAAACTGGCACACGACAATCATAAACTTTTGAAAGTAATCATTGAGACTGCTTATCTTTCTGATGAAGAAATAAAAAAAGCATGTAAACTATGTGCCGATGCCGGTGCTGATTTTGTTAAGACATCAACGGGTTTTGCATCGGCTGGTGCCAGGCCTGAACATATAGCTTTAATGCGCGAAAACTTACCGCCTGCTGTGGGTATAAAAGCATCGGGTGGTATAAAAACTTTTGATGATGCCAAACGTATGATTGATGCGGGTGCAACACGCATTGGTACGTCATCAGCAGTAAATATAGTCCAACCAACCCTATAGTATAATGAGTCAAATCTTAGCAAATGTTTTTCCTGAAGAAAATGTAATTCCGGAAGCATACAAAATCTCTGAAACAATTGAACAACGCGAGTACCTGATCAATGGCGAAATGAAAACATGGCCCGGCAGTCTTAACCCGGTAATGAGTCCTGTGTTTGTAAAAGAGAATGGTACCTATACACAAAAACTGATTGGCAGTACACCGCTGCTTACATCAACCGAGGCACTCGAAGCACTGGATGCTGCTGTAAAAGCATACGATTTAGGACAAGGCTTGTGGCCGACTATGAGTGTAACCGAGCGTATTGAGCATGTAGAGAAATTTCTGGCAGCAATGCGCGAGCAACGTACAGCCGTTGTAAAATTACTGATGTGGGAGATCGGCAAAACATTGAAAGATTCTGAAAAAGAATTTGACCGCACCTGCGATTATATAGTAGATACTATAAAAGCTTATAAAGACCTCGATCGTAATTCTGCCAAGCTTATTGAAGAGCAAGGCTTCATGGCGCAGATAAGACGTGTGCCGCTCGGTGTTTCACTTTGTATGGGCCCCTATAATTACCCGCTTAATGAAACCTTTACGACACTTATACCAGCTTTGATCATGGGGAACACCGTAGTGTTCAAGCCTGCTAAATTTGGAGTGTTGCTGATCCGTCCGCTGCTCGAAGCATTTCGTGATAATTTCCCTCCGGGCGTTATCAACATTATATATGGAAAAGGCAGAGAGACTGTAGGAGCGCTGATGGAAACAGGTAAGGTAGATGTGTTTGCGTTTATAGGTACGAATAAAGGTGCTAACGATCTGAAACGACTGCACCCGAAGCCACACCGCCTCAAAGCTATATTAGGACTTGATGCAAAGAATCCAGCTATCGTATTAAANNGCACTTAAAATTCTTTTTGTACACCGCTCGATTCTCGATTCATTCCTGGAGAAATTCAATGCCGCAGTAAAGAAACTAAAACCAGGTATGCCGTGGGACAATGGAGCTTCTCTTACACCGCTGCCAGAGCCTGGTAAGGTGGAATACTTACGTGAACTGGTAGAAGATGCGAAGAAGCATGGCGCTACGGTTATCAACGAAAATGGTGGCGAATCGCTCAATACATTTTTCTATCCAGCAGTAGTATACCCTGTTAACAGCAAGATGCGCTTATATAGCGAAGAGCAGTTCGGCCCGGTAGTACCGATCGTTCCATTTGATGACGATGATGAAGCTATAGATTATGTGATTAACTCGAACTACGGTCAGCAGGTAAGTATATTTGGAACAGACTCCAGGAATATAGCCAAGTTTATTGATGCGTTTGTGAATCAACTGGGCCGTATCAATATCAATGCGCAAAGCCAGCGCGGACCGGATACATTTCCATTCAACGGAAGAAAAGATTCGGCTGAAGGAACGCTTTCCATTGCTGATGCTTTACGGGTATTCTCCATGCGCACCCTGGTGGCAACCAAGAACACCGACAGCAACAAGCAAATCATTAGTAATATTATTCGTAACCGCGAGTCTGCATTCCTGAGTACAGACTATATATTTTAGGATTTCGACTTTGTAAAACGCTTATAAAAAACGGGAGGTTGCCTTTGTTACGGGCAACCTCTGTTATATATATAGTTAGTGATCGTGCAAAAATCCATCAAACGTGTACAAACTGCAAGCCGAGGATCACGCCAAGCATTGACAGCGCAATCAGCATCGTTATAATTCTACCTTTCATAACCTTTCCATTTAAAGGGCTGCCACTAAGTTTAGCAACAGCCCGGGGTCTTTACTTTTAACTATAGAGACATGACAAAGTAAAAATCTATACATCTATACCGAAGCGCTTCTCCTCATTTCAACGCTCTTGATGTCGCTTGCAAGTATATATTTTAGATTAAAAGGTACACTTTTGGGAGTTACCTGCTCACCATGCTGTGGTGACACATGAGGAACCTATAACTTCCCAAAAATGACCTAGACAAACTGTTCCATTACGTGTGTGTATGGGTTGTGTGTTGAGGGGTGACAAACGTCGGATACCGGTTAGATATCTTCAATCATCTTTCTCACCTCTTCTTTTGTTTTTCCAAGCTTTTGCTGGAGACGACCGTAAAGCTCATCCTCTTTACCCGATGTAAACATCAGATCGTCATCGGTAAGTTGTCCGTATTTCTGCTTCAGTTTCCCCTTCGCTTCGTTCCACTTACCTTGTATATCAAGTTTTGTAGCCATAATTGTAGTGTTTAAAATTAACGTTTACGTATACTGATCATGTTATTAAAAAAGGTTATGCCATCACTTGTGCATAGTAAAGTATAGCTATATATGTTGAACGAGGCAATGCTTTGGGTATAAACATCTACAGCCGGCATGTTAAATATACTATATTATATGATAGAAAGGGAAGTGGGGAAGTGTTGCGAGAACAAAGGAGTAGTCCGAAGTATATAGGCAGGCACGATTTCATACACCGATACATTGCACAATAAAACAACTAATATTATGTTACGCTGGACAGTAATCTTCTTAATAGTAGCCATCATTGCGGCTATCTTTGGTTTTGGTGGTATAGCGGCCAGTGCCGCATACGCAGCAAAAATTATTTTCTTTATTGCGATCGTTATCTTCCTGGTATCGCTGATAGCCGGTGGCTTCAGACGAAATTGAAGGGAGATTTTTCGTTCAAACAAAAATCCACTGCATGTCGCATGCAGTGGATTTTTTTATTATACCGGTATCATTTGTAAGAATACTCCCCAGAACGACCCAATGTGTGGACGTGTTTATACGAGCTGTATACTCTATGTTGCTATAGATCATGTATATGCTTTTATGGCATAGTTATTTTTTACTTGACTTGTAAACTTTAAAACATTATGAAAATGAAATTGAGACACATCTTGTTGGTTGCGGGGATATTTACAATAGCATCTACCGTAACCTCCTTCGCTCAGGAGAGAAGAGCCGGTATTAAGGGTGGTTTAAACGTGAGTAACATGTACGTGGATGACGTAGATGACGAAAACGCAAGATATGGTTTTAACGCAGGTTTGTTTGGTGAGATCATATCTACAGAAGCTTTTGGTCTGCAGGCTGAATTGTTGTATTCTACAAAGGGTTCAAAATTTGTAACCGATGGATTTGTTGATCAGGAAACAAAATTCAATCTGAATTACCTCGATGTACCGGTGCTTGCAGTATTTAAACTGGGTGAATCAGTAGATATACACCTGGGGGCATACGGATCATACCTGCTGGGCGCTAACATTTCAACAGAAGGAGATCTGGGAAGTGGTAGTGATGACCTCGACAAAGATAATTTCAGGTCTTTCGATTATGGTCTTGTTGGCGGTATAGGTTTCAATTTCGGTCCGGCACAAGTAGGTGCACGTTATAATTATGGTCTTGCTAAAATTGCCGACAGTGATGCTGCTGAAGCACTTGTAGGCGATTCTAAAAACTCTTTTGCCCAGTTATACCTGGCATTCAATCTGAATCATCATCCGTAAAGATGAGGTTAATTTAAAGCGGTGAAGCCCGGATCGAAAGATCTGGGCTTTTCTTTTTTATACCTGTACTATCTCTCATATATTTCTGGTTGACTTTCGATAGTAATGCTTGTTCCGGCAGGATGATAATTTATTTATAAATCGGGTGTTTCATCACTGAAATATATACACTGGGTCGTTAAAACTATTACCTGTTGTCCGCAAGTTGGCATCTGATCACTCACAATCTGAATACTTCCAGTACAGGATGTTTTCAATTTCAGGATATATATTCGCTAACTACAGACAATAAAAAAGGATGGTGCTGGTATACCATCCCTGCTTGAGTTGATTGAATTATAGAATGCCACAGACTATTTAATCAGCCCGCCTCCCTTGCGTTCTTCATTGTCGCCCATCACAATTCCCCATGCTTTTAAGGAATCGACATGATCGGCTATTACTTTCAATACCGCTACACCGGGTATAGCCAGAAACATGCCCTGCACACCACACAGTGCACCGCCTATCAATATACCTATAATTGTTACGAGTGCATTGATGCGTACTTTCGAGCCTACAATCCAGGGCAGTAATACGTTGTTATCGATCAATTGTACACCGCTCAAAATTGCCGCTACCCAAATAATGTCGCTCATATCAGGCGATGATATAAGTGTAATGAGCATGCAGAATAAATTGGCGATGAGCATACCCACATACGGTATCAGGTTAAGCAATGCAGAGATCAATGCCAGGAATATAGCATACTTGATTCCGAGAATTAAAAAGCCTGTAGCATTCAGTGCAAACACAATTGTCATTTCGATCAGCAGGCCGGTTACATAATACTGTGCTACTGCCTGGCAGCTATGCATTACCGATATGATTTTTTCTTCGCTTCCGTTTCTGCAAATTTCAATCAGGAATCTGCGGATAAGCGCCTTGTAATATAGTATTAGAAATGTATAAATAGGAATGAACAACAGGTAGGAGCCTAACTCCGTAAGCGATAGGAAAGTTTGACTAACCAGCTGCGGTCCGGAAGTGGATATCTCTTTGGCGGTGTCTTGCAAGTATTCATTCTGTTTGCGTATACCCACATGAAAGTTTTTATACACCCACTGTTTCATGTCGAATACAAGCTCAGTGATCTTCTTCTTGATCATATCAAAATCATCGAGGAAGTTCAATACCTGTGTGGTAAGAAAGTAAAATATGCCAAAGATGAGGACAAGCGAAACAACGAGCGACAGGGTTATAGCCAGTGCATGCCCCAGTTTCTTCCGTTTCAGAAAGTTAACCACCGGCAAAAGCAGCGCGGCCAGCAACATGGAAAAGAAAAGCGGCAGTAATATTTTCTGTCCGATATATAGTAAAGTACCGAGTAATGTAACGGTGATCAGGTTCAGGCACAGGCGCTGATAGAAAGGATGCTTATCGCTTGGTATAGTCATAATATATAGATGCTTAGTCAGCATGTAAAATTTATGCCCCTATATGTTGCGGGTATGGATAATCAATTTTCTGAAAACAGTCGTTTAACCGTGCAGATTGAGGAATGCTTTCCACACCGCCTCTGGTCGCCTTTCCCGTGCAGCAGGGCATAGTTCTTTTTCAGAGTAGTCGTGAGGACTGGATTATTATGAAAAATGCTCGATATATACACCTCAATAAATTGATCAGGCTGAATTACGACCGCATTGCGTGTTACGAACTGGCTATATATTTACTGAATCAACTAAAGTTGTCGCTGAATGCAGCATCGTTTCTGGCGATGCATGTGCAGGAAAGCAGGCGAAACATTCGCGAATTGATGGCTGAACTCGGAAATAATCAGCCTTCCAAGAATTTGTTATACGGGTATACATCCTTCACCGGAAAAGCTTTTCTGATCTGGATGCACTTTCGATCTATATTCTCTGCGCGTCCGGTTGACAGTATAGTTTTCTGTTGCAAAGCCATGGACAAAATGGTTATCAACGGTTGCAATTGGGTGATCAGCAGCGCAACAACCCTGTCAGACGAAACGCGTCAGCGATTGCTCGACCATCGCATAGAACTTGAGTCATCGCATACTTCACTGAACACCTATAAATCAATTACCAATACATACTCTTATTAACACCGGTTATGAAAAATATAGTAATGATAATGATGTTGGTTGTTTTGGCTACAGTTTTCAATGCCTGCAATCAACCGAAGGAAAGCAAGGAAATTGCTGAAGAGAAAAACAAGGAAAAATTCGAGAACGCAGCAGACGAGAAGGATGCACAATTTGTACTCGAAACTGCCAACGCGTTGCATACACTTATTGCACTGACTGATGTGGCTATGGAAAAGAATTCAAAGAGTGCAGCTGCCACAGCAAAGAAAGTTAAACCGGAATTACAGACGTTGCTCGGTGAAGTTGAATCGTACGCTACAGCGCACGTGATTAGTATACCGGAAGAAGCAACCGGCAACGCTACGAAAAAAGTACGCAGACTATTGGATGAAAAACCAAGTGAGTTCGACTCGCGATGGAGCAAAGAGATACGCGACCGGAATAAAGACTTGATCAGCGAGATGGAAGCATACGGTTCCCGGACAAATGATCTGAATATAAAAACCTGGTTGAACAGTGCATTGCCACATGCCCGTGCAATACAGGATAACCTCGTTGATTTCGATAATCAGATTTCTAAAAATTAAAGTAAAAATATATGGCACAGACAACTCCTATACCGCAGATGAGAACCCTGAAAGCTTGCCTGGATAAAATGCTAGAGCAGGGTTATGTAGAAAATTTCAAAGCGCAGGAAGGTGGCTTGAAATCATTAGAGTCAGAAAAAGTTTATACAGCGCACGATTTGAAGGTTGTTAATTTTTACCGCTTCGAGGGCATCAGTAACCCGGACGATAATTCTATACTCTATGTAATTGAAGCAAATGACGGAGCAAAGGGAACGCTGATGGACGCCTATGGTGCATACGCAGATCCTAACGTAGCAAAACTTATAGTTGATATTGAAGAGATACACAAGAATCTCGATATTTCTAAAAAGTAAAAGCCGGTTTCAGGGTGAAACTGCTCATTAAAATATGGCATGTATTAAAGCGGGCCGGTATTGAATTTATTCATGACAACGGCATGAAGCTGAGCGCTTCACTTTCATACTATACTATATTTTCCATGGGGCCTATCCTGATCATCATCATTTCGCTGGCGGGTATATTTTGGGGGCGTGAGGCTGTACAGGGAAAGATATATGGTGAAATTAATGGTTTGGTGGGCGATGCTGCTGCCTTGCAGATCCAGGAGATTATACAAAATATAGAAAAGTCACAACTAGGTACATCGGGAGCACTCATCGGGTTCGCTGTATTACTGGTTGGTGCAACGGGCGTATTTACCGAGATGCAGGATTCCATTAACTATATATGGTCAATACGCGCAAAACCGAAACGTGGCTTTGTGAAACTCATCGTGAATCGACTTATTTCGTTTTCACTATTAATAGGCTTGGGTTTTCTGGCGATGGTATCGCTGATCATTAACGCTGTGCTTGATTTTTTACATGAAAAAATAGAGCATTACTTCGATAACCTTTCTGTATATATATTCCAGGGGCTTAACTTGCTTTCTATACTGGCCGTTATAACCTGTTTGTTTGCTATCATCTTTAAAGTGCTTCCGGATGCTACCATCCGGTGGCGGGATTCTTTTGTAGGTGCTGGCTTTACATCGTTACTTTTCCTGATTGGTAAATCGTTGATCAGTTTCTATGTTGCCAACTCCAGTATAGGTGTAACGTATGGAGCTGCAGCTTCCATTATCATTCTGTTACTGTGGGTATACTATACTTCTATTATACTCTTTTATGGTGCGGAGTTCACCAAAATATATACGCTGAACCACGGATCGGGTATAACCCCGGATGAGACAGCCGTATTTATAATAAAGCGTGAGGCGAAAGAGTTACCGGCCGATCCGGAGGTATTTACACCTATATCACATTCCTGACACAATTCCGGTATACTGTATTGTATGGACCTTCGATCGCACTACCCTTTCTGGCTGTTAAAACATGGCATTGTAAAAACATATCCATCGCTCAATGATTCTATTCTAACTGAGGTTGTAGTAATGGGTGCCGGTATAACCGGTGCTATTGTTGCGTATTACTTGTGTCGTGCAGGGTTTAAAGTAACGATTGTTGATAAACGACATATAGGGCAGGGCAGTACAGCCGCAAGTACGTGTCTGCTGCAATATGAAATCGATACGCCCCTGCACAAGCTGATGGACATTGTGGGAGAAGGAAACGCTGTGCGCAGCTACGAGCTGTGTTTACAGGCTATACACAAGCTTCATCGCATTGCATCAAACTTTAAGCATGTTGAGTTTATAGCCAAGCCTAGTTTTCAGTTTGCATCTTTCGGGAAGGATATAAAGGATCTCGAAAAAGAATATGCCCTGCGCAGAATACACGGTATATCTGAAGTACAATGGCTTGATGAAAAAGATATACAGGATAAATTTACCTTCAAGGCTCCTGCCGGTATACTTTCGCGCGATGGTGCACAGATGGATGCTTACCGGCTTACACATTCACTGATACATTCGGCCATGCGAAATGGTTTACAGGTATACGATGGTACCGAAATAGTAAACATTAAACACAACAAACGTTCAGTGCAATTGAATACGAATGCCGGACATACTATTACCGCACGTAAGCTCATAATTTGTTGTGGTTATGAATCACAAAACTATATTCCGAAGAAAGTTGAAGAATTATATTCTACCTATGCTGTTATCAGCGAGCCGTTCGAGCAAGGTAAATTCTGGTACAAGAACAGTCTTATATGGGAAACAGCGACACCCTATCTATACCTGCGCACAACATCGGATAACCGAATCTTGATCGGTGGTAAAGACGATAAGTTCTATAATCCGGATAAGCGCGATGCCAAGTTGCCGCTAAAGACGAAGCAGCTCCAGCACAGCTTTAATAAACTTTTCCCGGTGATAGATTTCAAATCTGATTTCGAGTGGGCCGGTACATTCTGCAATACAAAAGATGGTTTACCATATATCGGCTCCATCCGGCAGCGGCCCAACACCTATTTTGCTTTGGGGTTTGGTGGCAATGGTATTACGTTTAGCGAAATTGCAGCAACGATAATTACAGACCTGCTAAGCGGAAGAAAAAATAACGATGCTCCCATATTCAGCTTTACACGATAGAATGCGTGCGAGCGTAGAAAGGATTGCTCATCTGAACAATCACAGATTCACTACTATAGCTTTTTCTCAGGCATTGTAATTTATTCTACAGTATATAGTATGAAGGCGATTAAAACTATATTGATCGTTGCTATAACCTTGTGTTCGATAGCGTGCTATAGCCAGACTGATAAAATACAGGACAAAGATTCTGTAGATATTGCATTGGAGCGCGAAGTGATTTCAAAATCGTTAATCCAGATTCGCGATACTATAAATCAAACAATACGAACACTGGATGATAAGCGCATGATGGTATCGCCCAAAGCAAAACATCCTATTGACAAGGCAACCCGTGAACTGCTTCAGCATCGCGATCGTATCGAAAAAAGTATTGAAGATATGGTACGCTCCGGCAAAAACTGGAATATCAATTCCATGACACGCATTAAAAATTCAATACAGGATACAAGGCGTGAATACCAACGAATATACCTGGAGATAAAGCCGTATCTTTCAGCGACAAAATCTTAAACGGCTGCTGGCTTCTGGCTTCCAGTTACTGGAGAAACGCAAGGGGTACAAATATATACTTGTGTGCTTCTATCGGCATGAAGAATGAGACCGGCCGTTTCCTGAATACATACCATCAAATCTTTTTGTTTTTCCATTTACCAGAGCGCAGGTATAGGTAGGCCATGGAGAACATTGATATCCAGTATACCCATTCAGAACCCCAGCCCCAGGTGATGGGAAGATCTAAATATTCCAGCACGATGTAGCAATACACGCTATAGACAACAATGGTGATCAGCTCAATTGTAAGGTTAACCACCGTGTTGCCGGTTCCGGTAACTGCATTTAGCCAGACGGTTCCAAAAGACATGAACAAGAGTGCCAGGGATACCACACGCACTACAGGTATAGCTTCCCGTATAAATTCATCGCCTTGGCCATAGAATGACAGGAACCACTCCGGAAATATATTGAGTATAATAAAGATGAAACTGGATATAGCGAAACTTATGCCGGCAATACGTTTGATCAATGCAATAACTTCGTCCTGCCGCCCCTGCCCGATAATGTTACTCACCATGGTATTGGTGGTAGAAGCAAACGCCCATGAAAATATACCGAACAATCCGAAGATGTTACGCATGGTGTTGGATATAGCCAGCGCGCGTGCACCATGGTGTTCAATCAGTATATAAAAATACTCCCAGCTTGCAATGCTGATAGCATACTGCGCTACCAGTGGAGAAGACTGCACCAGTATAATTCTGAACATGGAAGCATCAAACGTAGCCTGGCTGAAAAACGCAAATTTACGGTGCATGCCTTTCAGGTGTATAACTACATAGATTACCAGCAGGCCAAGTCCTTCGGCAATGATGGACGCGTATGCGGCACCATTAAAGCCAATCTCCGGAAAGCCGAACTTGCCATAGATAAAAGCATAATCGAAAAATATATTTGCCACCGCTTCACTCAACGTGCCCCATACCAGGAACTTGGTTTGGTTTGTGCCCACCAGCAAGGCATTGCGCATAACATATAGGTATAGCAGCGGCAAACCCCAGATGCGTATGCGCAGAAAGTCAACCGACATTTCTGCTATAGCAGGATCGTGAATAACAGCACGCAGAATAGAAGGAGCCAGGGTATAGGTAGTAAGAATACCAACACCCGAAACAGCGACAGCCACCCATATACCATGAAAGAACAACCGGCCTATTTCCTGTGGAAGATTTTGTCCGGCCCTGCGTGCTATCAACGCCTGCAGGCCATTGTTCAATCCGTTACCGATAACCGCGAAGATGAGATAATATACACCGGTAATTCCCGCGCAGGCGAGCGCCTTTTCGCCCAGGCCGCTTAGAAAAATATTGTTTGTAATAAAGTTGATCTGGGGCACCAGCATAGCCAGCGTTATCGGCATGGCCATTCCCAAAATCTGCTTATAACCGGTTTGTAATTTTAATTCCATGTAGAGAAAGGGCACCAAAAATATCAAAATGTTTCTCCCCAAAAGGGAATATTCTATTAAAAAAGCCTCTATATCATTGCTATACAGAAATAATTCGAGGTCCGTTCCACCGAAAGATATTTTATACTTTGGTCTGTAACAGTAATGTTATTCTGTTTGTATAGCATAACCGGCAGATGGACAGTTCTTATTACCGGTATTGCCATAAAAAGTTTGTCGCCACGTATACAGGTGCTTTAAACATTCTGCCACATGTAGCGTTTGTATAGAATCAGCACGCGTAACGGTAAACGGAGTAAACCGTTTCCTTTATCTTTGCCGCTGAAAAAAATACCCAAATGAAAATGAGACCTACCTGTTTACTCCTGTTGGGAGTACTCTGCAGCGCGCCATTGTTCGCACAGGAACAAAAAAACGAAGAAGATCTTTACGAATTGTCGCTGGAGCAATTGATGAATGTACCCATCAACTCAGCTTCCAAAAAAGATGAAACACTCTTTGATGCGCCACTCTCCAGCTATACTATAACACGTTCTGAAATAGACAAAGCCGGTTCTTCCAGCATTATGGAAGCGTTGCGCCTGGCACCCGGAGTAATTGTACGCGAACAAACCAACGGTGTATATGATATTCACATTCGTGGTTTTGATAACGCCATGCGCTATACGCCACAACCTTTCAGTAAGTCTAATCTTACTACACTGGTAATGATTGATAACCGCCCGGTGTTCAACAACAACCTGGGAGGTACATTTTGGGAAAGTCTGCCGATTGATATCAATGATGTAGAGCGCATCGAGATTGTACGCGGTCCGTCTGCACCTTTGTTCGGGCCGAATGCTGTAACAGGTGTGATCAACATTATTACCAAGCGCATGGCAACACAAACGGTATATACCAATGCCAATGTGCAGTACGGTACCGATACGCGTATAGCGAATGGCTCTTTCGGGTATCGCACAAGCGATAAATTCAGTTTTATAGTCTCCGGTAATTATCAGGATCGCGATCGTTACGATGACACATACTACTCTATACCGCAGCAGCAATTTGTAGATCCGGTTACACTCTTCACTAACACCTCACAAAATCCGCAGGCTTCTGCCAATAATCGTTATCCGAATCGCGATCGTGCTCTGAACAAGTGGGGAGCGAATGGTTTTATAACCTATAAACCGAATGAAGATGTTTCGCTTGACCTAAGCCTGGGCTTGCAGAAAGATGAAGTACAAAAAGTTTTCCTGGGTGTGCAGGGTGGCTCAACACAGCTCACATACTTTACTACCAATAAAGCTGATTCACGCTATGCAAATTTGTCGGCCCAGCTATACGGGCTTCATATTCGCACCTCGTATGTAGATGGATACGACAATATAAATGTAGGGAGTAACCCGAGTCAGTATGATTATACAACCTTTGATGCCACGGCTGAATATGGTATAAGCATTGGCAAGAACAACACCATAACACCGGGTATAAGTTACCAGCTTGTAGACTATACCGATGCTCCATATGTAAATCCGGATCAGAATGTTTTCGGTTTTCTGAATGCAAATCGTTCTATAAACACATGGGCAGGTTTTATTCGTACCGATATAAATCCATCCGAGCACTGGCGCATCATGGCCGCTATACGTGCCGATAAATTCTCGACACCGGATAAGACCCGTGTGGCCTACGAACTGGCAACGACCTATAAGATCAACGAACATCATTTGGTTCGCGCAGCGATTACCCGTTCGAACAGCGGATCATTTATCGGTAATACATACCTCGATGTTTCGATCAACACAGGTATACCGACAGCACCTACTGTAAAACAGATTGGAAACACAGACCTTGCTTTACTCACCGTAGAAATGTACGAGCTTGGCTATCGTGCGCAACTCAGCGATGCACTTCAGCTTGATATAGATATATTCAGACAGACGATGGATGACCTCTCGGCTATCGTGCTGAGCGAACTGCAACCCACACAGTTACCGCCTCCGTATCCTGCCGTGGTTCCTAAAACGTACCAGTTTCAGAATATACCAACGAGCTTGACACAACATGGTATTACGCTTTCGCTGAACTATGTGCCGAACGAAAAGATACAGGTGAAGCCTTTTGTAACGGTTCAGAAAACAAAGACAGAAGATTTGTTGTCGGAATATAATGCGCCTGATTTCAACCCGACCTATAGCGATTCTGATCACGAAAACACACCCTCATGGTATGGTGGTTTTTATTGTAACTATAAAGCATCGTCTAAATTCAATATTAACCTGAGCAGCTATACCTATGCCAGTCATAACCAATACGACTATGCCGACCGAACCGGCACCGGAAGTCTGGGTGAAATTGACAGCAAGTTTTTGCTGAATGCCAAAATCAGTTATACCCCGGTAAAACCCGTAAGCGTTTTCTTTAGCGGCCGCAACGTGTTGAACAGCGATAGCCGCGAGTTTTATGGTACGGATAAAACTTCGGGCATCTATATGATTGGAGCAACGCTGAATCTCTGATCTATTTCACAAAAGTATTTGGGTACAAAGGCTCGCTGCATTCAGCCAGTCTTTGTACCTTTTTTGTTTAAGACGGTATAATTTTTTGTTCTTACAATAAGAACGAGCCGGGGCCGTCTACCCGAGGAGTTGTTTGATTTAGGACAACACATATTTGCATGCTATATCTTATTCTGATTTTACTTTTATCCATACCACTGGTTATAATATTGGTAGGCTTTGGCTTGTCGGCCCCGCGTTATAAAGGTCCGGTGAGCGATCATTTTGATGGAAAGAAATTCATTAATCCCGGTGGGATAAAGGGGAAAGGATTAGAAGATGTTTTGAAATGGATGCGCGAACGCCAGCGCGGTCCGTGGCAGGAACAACGTCAGCCTGTTGCAGGCGATAAACCACGGGTACGCATCGAACAGGGTATACGCATTACGTTTATCAATCACACCAGCTTTCTTATCCAGACAAACGTGCTGAATATATTGACTGACCCGGTATATAGTGAACGGGCAAGTCCGTTTTCATGGGCCGGTCCCAGGCGGATGCGCGAACCGGGAATTCCCTTTGAAGACTTGCCGCACATCGATTTGGTGCTGCTCAGCCACAATCACTACGATCACCTCGATATACGTACCGTTAAAAAACTTGCTCAAAAGTTTAATCCTAAATTTATAGTGCCGCTGGGTGTAGGTGCGTTTCTGAAGCAATCCGGTATCAATATATATAGCGAGTTAGACTGGTGGCAGGAGACACGTATAAATAGCGATGTTGCCGTGCAGGCATTACCTGCGCAGCATTTCTCCGGGCGCGGCCTGCTGGATCGTGATGCTACGCTATGGTGCGGCTACCTGCTAAAACGAAGTGATGGAAATATATACTTTGCCGGAGATACCGGTTACAATCCGTATACTTTTAAAGAAATTGGTGAACGATGTGCGCCAGTAAAAGCTGCATTGATACCAATTGGCGCGTACAAGCCGCAATGGTTTATGTCGCCTATACATTGCTCTCCGGAAGAAGCAGTGCAGATTCATGAAGACACCGCCTCATCGTTCAGCATCGCTACACACTTTGGTACATTTCCGTTGGCTGACGATGGTAAAGATGACCCAGTACATGATCTGGCGCTGGCGCTTTCGCGATCCCACAAAGCTTATAAACCTTTTATAGTACCGGTAGAGAGCAAAGCGATTGATATAGCGTAAAAGCTCACAACACTACATCTATATAGTATGTGTTGCTGTTGATCAGTTAAGCTTAAGCTCGGTCTTTAACCCGCGAATGTTGTTAAGAAGAGCCTGATCCCATGTAAGGTCAGCATCCCACTTGGTGCCGAGAAATACATTGCCGGAATCAATGTGCTTAAAGTATATTTTATATACCGGTGTGCTGGAAGGTATATTCTTGAGTTGCTGGTGAGCTGCTTCCGGGTATGTAACTGATACCAATGCAGTTTCGGATGGTGTTACCGGGTATCCCAATACTTCTTTTAGAGCAGAACCTCTTCCCTGCACAATGCAGAGTACATAGAGCGAGCCTTGCTTGCGTAATTCTTTTTCGGTGAGCGCAGGGTCGGTAAGTTTATACTTCAGCGGGTAATTGTTCTTGAAGATTTCTTCGAGTTGTTTATCAAGGGCTTCATCACCAAAGCGTGGCACTGCAAGCGGATCAACTTTCAGATCGATAGCAAAAAATTCATTGCGCTTACCCATGATCGGGTTCACAGTCGGCCCGATTTCAGGCAGATCGTTGATAAGCAGATTTTGTTTTTTCTGAACACTCGATGCTGTGCGGTAAAGCGTTTTCAATAATTCGGTGAGAACAGTATTTGAAATTGTCCAGGCAGCTTGTTTGGCATCAACAATAGTCTCTTTCCCATTATAGGTTGTAAGAATTAACCGATAGCCTGTATCTTTCTTTTCCAGGAAAGCGAGGTTGGTTATCTCACGCTTGTTCAGCATATCTGCATACGCACGTGTTATATCTTTTCCGGCCATGAGTATATCCAGCCCATAATATACAATCGCATCAATGCCGGTGCGCTGAAAATATTCCTGTGTGTCTTTAAGTTCTTTCTCCGTAAGCCGGTAATCATAAAATACAACCGAGCGCGTGCTCAGTAATTTTTCAGGCAGAGCACCGGAAAGATTCAACTGATCCATCCAGTTTGTATCGCGAAAATAACTCTGGGCAGATACCTGAATGCTGACAAACAAAAGAATGATCAGAAAACGAATTTGCATAGTATAGTATTCGGGTCTTTGAACCACAGCTTCTGTTTATGGGAAGCGAGTAAAAAACGAAAATAGGTATTAATCTATTTTAAATGCCAATAAAAAAACCTGAATCGTCTGATTTAACCGGGAAGGTTTTTAAATCAGGAGATGACGAATCACAAGCCTGTCCGCTTTTCAATTGAAACCGATAGCCGTGCCACGGGCAGATGATCTCACCCAGGTAATTTACCTGACCTTTGCTGAGCGACTCCCCGTTGTGTGAGCAGGCATCCTGCACAGCCATAAAATTTTCGTCATGCAGCACCAGGCAAATACGTTTACCATAGATAACGAGTAGCTGAGGTTTGTCCGGTAAAATCCGCTTGCGTGCTTCTGTCTCGTTCGAAAAGATTTTAACCCATTCCATAATATTTGCGGTTGGTTGCCAAATCGATAATCAATATATTGTCCGGATCTAAAGCCATTCCCTATGAGAAAAATTTTTTATAGCCTGATACTATTTTTTGCCACGGCCTCGCTGTACGCACAAGTAAATCCAAAAGTACAGGTCAAACTGGATCAGCAGGCAAAAGCAATTGAAAATAAAATTATAGAATGGCGCAGACACCTGCATCAGTATCCGGAGTTGTCTAATCGCGAAGTAAAAACAGCCGCGTATGTAGCAGAACATCTCAAGGCACTCGGACTTGAAGTACAAACCGGCATTGCACATACTGGTGTAGTGGCATTATTGAAAACCGATAAACCCGGACCTGTTATAGCATTGCGTGCCGATATGGATGCACTGCCGGTGACCGAACGTAACAACTTACCTTTTGCATCCAAAGAGAAGACTACATTTAACGGACAGGAAACAGGCGTTATGCATGCATGTGGTCATGATTCGCATGTAGCTATACTTATGGGCGTTGCCGAGATACTCAGCAAGAATAAAAAAGATCTGAAGGGCACCGTGAAATTTATCTTTCAACCTGCAGAAGAAGGAGCACCTGCCGGTGAAGAAGGCGGAGCAGACCTGATGGTAAAGGAAGGTGTACTCGAAAATCCGAAAGTAGATGTGATCTTTGGTATGCATATACAAGGCATTCGTAAACTCGGACAAATCGCCTATAAACCTGCCGGTATGATGGCTGCTTCCGATTGGTTTACCATTAAAGTATATGGTAAGCAATCGCATGGTTCGGCACCGTGGTTAGGTATAGATCCGGTTGTAGTATCGGCACAAATCATCAATGGTATACAAACCATTATCAGTCGGCAGACCGAGCTTACCAAAGAGCCGGCTGTTATATCGGTAGGCACTATACATGCCGGTATACGCCAGAACATTATACCCGAATACGCAGAGATGACCGGAACCATACGCACTTTCGATGAAACGATGCAAAACGATATTCACGAACGATTAAAGCGTACCGTAACAAATATAGCAGAGAGTGCAGGGGCTAAAGCCGAGATCGAAATAACTCGCATGACGCCTGTAACCTATAATGATCCGAATACAACCGAGAAAATGGTAGCGAGTTTGAACAAGGCTGCCGGAGAACAGAACGTGGCGCGTATACCAGCCGTTACCGGTGCTGAAGACTTTGCGTACTATCAGAAAAAAGTGCCCGGGTTCTTCTTCTTTGTTGGTGCATGCCCGCCCGAAATACCCGTAGAGAAAGCGGCATCACACCATACGCCTGATTTTATGATGGATGAACGCGGCATGCTTACCGGCCTGAAGGCTATGGTAAATGTTACGGTTGACTATATGTACATGAAGTAAGCTCTTCTCAGTGCGCTATATATAGTTGTGGTTCAAAGTATATACATCAGTATCAATCCAATGCATTGTTGATACGCTGCAGCCTCCGGATGCTTTCATCAAGCGTTTCCGGTTTGCCGTCCAACTCCAGCGTTATCATTACTTTATTTCCGGAATACGTCCGCAGAGAATCCTGCGCGAGCGATACCGGTGTATATATTTTGTACTCCTGCCCGATCGGCTGAATGTATAAACTGAAGAAATTATAGTTGAGCACCTTGCTGATAATTTTGAGCAAGTCCGTTTTCACTTCTTTGCGTGCACAGATGGAATAAACATTTCGTGGTGTTGTATTAATCTCCTTGGCAAAATCTTTCGTTTTCATTCCTGATTTGCGCAGCACTTTTTCAATTTCTTTTCCTACATGAATATCCATAGCGCAATTTTAGCAACCTTTCTTCACCTGATAATGGGTATGGTACGACATATTTTATCCTGAAGTATGTGTTTTTAATTCATTTTGATGAATTTTTGTTTCATTTCATGATATTTTGATTCTATATTCGTGAAGGTGTTGGCAGATAACGCAGTAGAATCTCCCGATTTGCGCATCATTTGCCATGGTTAATTTTCTCCGGACGCTATCTTACTGGAAGATGTCGGCCGGGCGTTTTTCAGAAATGGCTCCGGAGATTCATGCGCCTCGCTAATAAATACGTTTAAATCGTTGTATTCGTGTAGATAGTTTTCTACATTCGGGTACGAGCCCATCATTCTGCCACATGGCAGAGCGATGGGCTTTTTTGTTTTCAGGTCATCCCGTTATGGTTAAAGCAGTTGAGTTGTGTTAAACGAGATAACCTACTACAGGTAAATTTTCAGCACCGTGCTCCAGGGGTAGCGTTGTAAGCACTGAAATTTTTGCCAACTCTTTCGTGCGACATATATGTTTATTAGATGGGCTCTAATAACAAAAAGCTCCCTCATGCTTGTGAGTTGAGGCGTGCATCCCCCCAGCACGTAACGTTGGAGGCTAATGGCTATCATGACAGAAAGAATTAACAAAGACCTACTCTGCTAAGTGCCCGGCAGCCGGGCGCTTAGTTTACCTATCCCCCCTATAAATCTCAATTCACTTTAGATGAATTTAGATGTTCTGACATTGCTCGTCTTTACAAGTATATCTGTACAATATTTCAGATTATGAGGTGCTTGTTCTTATCTTCACACCACGGTATATACCCTGAAGAAACTTGAACCCGACTAACAACACCCTATAGCATGGCAACCATAACCGTAACCGATACCAGGTTTCTTGAAACAACGGGAGCCGGTGTACTGAAATTGAAAATTACCGTTGGCTTCATGCAGGCCAGTGGATCGTATGTTGTGCTCATCTCCTCTTCCGATACACGCAAAGAAATTCTCCCCGATCAGGATGGTATATATACTATACCACTGGAACATCAAAGTCTGATCAGTTGCATTACTGTCGTTCAGGATATAAATATGAGTACGAATAACACCTCGGTGAAGCATAACTTTACCGATACAAATCCTGATACATTTACCTACGAACGTGAAGTTGAGCACCATAACGACCGTGTGATCTATGACATTCAATATATTCTCCTGTAGTTTCCTGATCCGCACAGGCAAGCAGTGTTTTTTCTTTTTCGTTTTAACATGGGCTTCGGTTAATCTGCATGCGCAGGATACAAAAGATCTGCCCTCGCTCAATGGTATACGTACACCAAACTCACCGGCTTTTAGTATACTCGGGGTGCAGCCCACCAGCGTTGAACGCCCCAATACCCCAGCCGATATAGCGGTTGCACTTGATAATGCTACCGAAGGATTTAAAAAGTTTCCGCAGAATTTTTCCCTGGAGTTTGCTCCGTACTGGATGACGAAGAAACCGCAGTCTGTTACCTGGCAGGCTGATACCGTGCGCACAGTAGGGCAGTCGTTGTTTCGTACATTTTCTGTTTCTGCTGCCACGATAACAAAAGAACTGAACGATAAAGAACTGCGTGGTTTATCGTATGGATTCAGAACACTTTTGTTTTCCGGAAGAACAAGCAGTTCATCCATCAGACGCATTCGCGAAATCGAAAAAGAATTGGACACACTCGCGAGACATTATTCTGAGATGGCCTTAGCTGAAGAAGCAGCATTGCGAAATGAACTACGCAAGCGACTAAAAGAAGACAGCACACAGGAAGCAAAAGACAATACACTCAAGTGGTTTAACGCAGAGCGCACACGCATTAACAACGAAAAGACAAAACGCATAAACGAAGAGGCTGCGAATGCAGAAGGCGAGAAAGAAGAATTCGCACCACAGCGTGAAGGCCTTATTGTAGAGCTCGCATTTGCAGGCGCCTATCGAAATGATACAATTCATACATCATCGCTTCGTAAAGGCGGTTATGCATTCTGGTTAACGCCATCGTATGTAAAAGATGATTATAGTCTTGTAGGTGTATACCGTCATCTGAAAGATTCTCTTTCCAATAAGTCAACTGAATTTGGATTCCGGTTTATCTATACCCAAAGCCGCTATGCACTTTCAGTCGAGTATCTCAAAGGCCATTACCAATCGGAAACATCACTCCCAGACCGTGAGCGCTTTTCGGTATTATTCGAGTATATGCTTGATAAAAATCTATGGCTGAATATCAGTTTGGGTGACGACAACAAAAATATTCAGAGCGACAATTCTATTTTCAGCAGCATCGGCCTGAAGTATAATTTCAGTCGCAAGCGTTATTCGTTTTAAAGTATATATCTTCTTACTCTTCTTTTTGTTTCAGGTACTTTACCGGTACATGGTCTGTTAACCATACGTTGTTATCCGACACGTAAAAATTATAGCCATCGGTATACATTTCGCCTGCAGCTACGGTGAGTAAAACAGGTTTGCCACACCGGCTGCCAACGGCAAGCGCTGTGCTAGCATCCGTACTAAGATGTACATGATGCCGGTTTCTTTTCTCAAGTCCTGTTTTAAAAATTGATTCCAGTGAACGCTCCGCTGTACCGTGATATAGTATAGCAGGCGGTTGCAGAGGTGTATAGTTCAGGTCAACTTCAACTGAGTGACCCTGGTTTGCGCGTATCTTCGTTTCGTCATCGTTGTACGCAAATCGCTTTTTGGTATTCGTTGCTACAACGTGATCCAGTATTTCTTTCGAAACCGGGTGACCATGCGTGCCCAGTTGTTTTAGAAGTATATCGACCGGCACCCAGCCATTTTCATCCAGCTGTATACCGATGGTTTCAGGTTTATGACGAAGCACCAGGCTCAGAAACTTGCTGATGCGTGTATTTTCTTTTTCAGAGATCATAATTATACCAATGAATTTGAATAATGGGTAAAAGGAATACGGTGCGCGTCAATCCGTAAAAAACAAAATGATCATGTGCGGTATGTTTAGCTGCACATGATCATTTATAATTCCGGGATATATATTACTTCAGTAACTCCCGTGATATCACCATCTTTTGTATCTCCGTAGTGCCTTCATATATCTGCGTGATTTTGGCATCGCGCATCAGGCGTTCAACGTGATATTCTTTTACATAGCCGTAGCCACCGTGAATCTGTACAGCTTCCGTGGTAACATCCTGTGCAATTTGCGATGCATATAGCTTGGCCATGGCGGCAGCTTTTACAAAATCTTTTTTCTGATCTTTTAGCCAGGCTGCCTGGTGAACGAGCAGACGTGCAGCATCGATCTTCGTAGCCATATCCGCCAGCTTGAATTGTATAGCCTGGTGCTCGCCTAATGTTTTACCAAATGCCTTGCGTTCTTTTGAATACTTCAACGCCAGTTCATATGCACCTGCTGCTATACCCAGCGCTTGCGATGCTATACCTATACGGCCACCGTTCAGCGTAGTCATAGCGAACGTAAAACCAAAGCCATCATCGCCAATGCGGTTTGCCTTGGGCACTTTAACATCGGTAAACATCAGCGAGTGTGTATCCGAACCGCGAATACCCATCTTGTCTTCTTTCTTGCCGACAACAAAGCCAGGCATTCCCTTCTCAACGATTAGCGCATTTATACCTTTGTGCTTTTTAGAAATATCCGTTTGTGCTATTACTATATATACACTGGCAGTGTTACCGTTGGTGATCCAGTTTTTGGTTCCGTTCAATAGATAGTGGTCGCCTTTATCTTCCGCTATAGTACGCTGGCTTGTGGCATCCGATCCTGCTTCCGGTTCTGAAAGACAGAAGGCCCCGATAACTTCTCCTGTTGCCAGGCGCTTCAGATATTTTTCTTTTTGTTCTTCCGTTCCGAATTTCTCCAGGCCCCAGCAAACAAGCGAGTTGTTTACCGACATACATACAGATGCAGAGGCATCTATTTTGGAGATCTCTTCCATCGCCAGTACATAGGCTATAGTATCCATGCCGCCACCATTATATTTAGGGTCGACCATCATACCCATAAAGCCGAGCTCGCCCATTTTTTTGACCTGATCTTTCGGAAATTTTTGTTCGGTATCCCGATCGATTACGCCCGGCAGTAAATCATTCGTGGCAAAATCGCGTGCAGCCTGTTGAACGGCAAGTTGTTCTTCTGTGAGTTGAAAATTCATATATGGTCAGGTTAATGAGTATACTTTATTATAACAGTTTAAGGTATAAAAAAAACAAGCCCGGGTATACACCCGGGCTTGCAAAATAAATCGCTTATAGTAATGTTAAAATCTTTTTCTAAGACTTTTTCAAACGTTTACTAACGTTAGTCCTCACGGCTGCCGAGGAAAAGCATTACATAGTAAAATAACGTGGTAAGTGCACCGATAGCAGCTACTACATATGTCATGGCTGCCCACTTCAGTGCGTCTTTCGCCATACCATATTCCTGCGTGTTAACAATGCCGCGCGACTGTACCCAGGCCAATGCTCTTTTACTCGCATCAAATTCCACGGGAAGGGTTATCAGTGCGAACAAAGCAAATACACCGTAACATCCGATAATTACCAGCAATGCAGTCTGGAACGGAATGATCTGCGATGCGAAGAAGGCACCGAACATCATGATCATAAACAGAAAGTTGATAACCTTCGCGCTAATGTTCTGGATTGGTACCAGTGCCGAGCGAAGTTCCAGCATACTATAGGCTTTAGCATGTTGCACAGCGTGACCACACTCGTGCGCTGCAACAGCCGTAGCAGCAGCATTTCTGCCGTGGTATACCGCCTCACTCAGGTTTACTGTTTTAGTAGCAGGGTTGTAGTGGTCGCTAAGTTCGCCTTCCACGTGAATTACCTGAACATCATGTATACCATTGTCCGCTAACATTAAGCGCGCCACTTCAGCACCGGTTAAGTCGCGGGTGAGGTGTGTTTGTGAATATTCTCTGAATTTACTTTTCAGTCTTGAACTCACGATCCACCCGACTGCCATGAAAAAAAGACCAATAATTAAAGCTCCCATTCTTATTTCGTTTTATTAGGTTGTTTATCAGAAACTCTGATGTGTACTGCAAGTAACAAGCTTTACGCCAAAAGCAAAAAACTGCCAAATCGACACAGGCCTGTTGCAGATTAAACTTTGATTAGAAAACAATCAAAATGTCTTTGCGACAATATCAGACTTAACGTAAAACGTATTTGAGAAGTATAATGTTCGTTTTGGAAAACGCGCTAAACGAGCATGAGCGTAAAAGATATTTCAGTGCCCTGCGATTGATTGCTGGTAATACTGAGTTCGCCCCCGTTGTGTTTGATAAATTCTTTGCAGAGTAAAAGACCGAGACCGGTACCTTTCTCTTCCTGCGTGCCGCGTTTGGTAAAATGTTCCTGCGCCAGAATCATATTTACTTCTTCCGGTGTCATTCCTATACCAGAGTCCTTCACTGTAATGCGACAAACACTTTCAACGATGAGCGTTGAAATTTCAACACGACTACCCGCTGTTGAAAATTTTACTGCGTTGTGTATCAGGTTACGCAAGATCAACTGTACCTGGTTCGGATCTGCCATAACCTGGATCGATGCAAGACTGGTATTGTCGATCGAAACATCTTTGCGCGCGGCAACATCGGCTAACAAATTGCAGGCTTCATCAATACATGTGCTGATGTGAAGCGCTTTTCTTTCGGTGCGTATACCTTCCATCTGGCTAAGCGACCAGTTGAGCAGGTTATCAAGTGTACGTTGTGTTGCTTTCAGATTATCTTTTACGCGATCGGATATCATCATAAATTCCTCATGGCTCAGTGCTTTGGATGCTACCAGCTCGAGCAACGACTGCAGGTTGCCTATAGGACCGCGCAGATCGTGACTGATCACCGAGAATAATTTTGATTTCAGTTGATTGAGGTAATGAAGATATTCGGCCTGTGCCTGCATCTCTTCACGTTGCAATTCAATTGCTTTATTTTTTTCTTCCAGCACTATATTGGTTTTTGTCTGGATAGCACGCAGCCGTGAGAGCATAATAATAAAGGCTGTGAGCAGCATAATACCAGCAGCCAATAAAATGGTTAACCAGCGCTGGTTGCTGATGAGCTTCTGCTGAAGTATATTTTTATGACCGAGTTCTTCAATGGTTTTGTCTTTCGATTCCAGTTCATAGAGAGATTTAATCTCTTGTATCTGTCCACTCTTCTCAACATTATATAAACTGTCTTTATACTGATTGACAAGCCTGAGTTGCTCAGCTGCCAACGCAGGTCGATTTGTATTGGTATAAATGTCTGCAAGCAATGTATGTGCTTTGATGAGGCTCGACAGATTATAGATCGAATTACCAAGCGCGATGGACTTCTTTAGAAATGCAATGGCACTATCGGGTTGATTAAGTTTATTCGCGTTCTGCGCAGCATGATAAAAAGATATACCCAGCGCGCGTTTATTTCCTACAACACTATCTAAGCGCAGTGCCATCCGGTTATACTTCATGCTTTTTTTATAGTCGTGCAGCATATAGTATATTTTTACCTTGCGACTATATAGTATACTGATACTGAGTGTGTCTTTAAGATCGTGGTATAGATTTAATCCGTGGTCTACAAAATAAAGTGCAGAGTCGTATACAGCTTTCTCGGTTAGCAGCATCGATCGCTCACGGTATGTATCCGCCAGCAGTTTATTGTCGTGGTAAGCAGTGGCAAGCTGACGTGAGCGTTTCAAAAAAGTATCCGCCAGGGCAAAGTCGCGAAGCTCTACAGAAGTTCGTGCGAGTGACAACAGGCATAATCCTTGTAAATGAACATGTGGTGAATTCTCTGTTAACTTCAGTGCTTTGAAGCCATACTCGGTGCTGAGCCTGTAATTCGCTTTTGTCCAGTTTGCTTTTGACAGAATATAATAACCGGCCGCAAGAAAATACGCATCATTGTGTTGTGTACTTTCGGTTACTACGGCATTAGCCAGCACTATAGCAGAGTCAGGATTCGACAGGTAAATATCCGTTGCCAGTTCAATAACACCAGCTAGCCGGATGCTGTCTTTCTTTTCCGATGCAAGTACCGGAGATAATCCTGCCAGCAATAACATCAATAAAATTATGAGAGAGGGGCGCATCCGTGGTTAAAACTTCAAAATAAGACTTTTACCGGTCTTGGATTAAGGCAATTCAGGCTAAAAAAGCATGTAGGTTTTAGCATGCATGAAAAATCATTTTTTCATTGTGTAAAATTAACATGATCAGGGTATCGTTATGTTTTATTATTTTGTTACTCCACTAAGCGCCCCGGGTATGTAGCATGAAACGACTGGCTGGAATATTTTTGATCATAACCGTACACAGCGTCATGGCGCAGACTGTTACATTAAAAGGTGTAGTACGCGACCAGGCCGGTGAACGACTTCCATCCGCGTATGTTTTTATTTACCCCGACTCTGTCAACATAGCAACCTCCAACGATGGGAGGTTTTCAAAAGCATTACCGCGCGGAAAGAAAACGATCATCGTTTCTTTTGTAGGCCATGAAATATACCGGCAAACTTTTTTTCTGAAGCGCGATACCACACTCGCTGTTTCACTTCATTCAACAGCAGGACATCTGCAGGAAGTTGAAATTATAGGGCAGCGCAATCCGCAGGAAGAAATGTTACAAACGAATCGTACCAGTACATATTTACTCACACAGGAAGATATACGCATGCTGCCGGTGTTAGGTGGTGAAGCCGATGTTATCAAGGCACTGCAATTGTTACCCGGCACGGTGCGTGGTGTGGAAGGAAGTTCAGACCTGTTTGTGCGCGGAGGCGCTGCCGATCAGAATCTTGTTTTGCTTGATGACGTGCCCATCTACAATCCAAGCCATATGCTCGGATTTTTATCGGTGTTTAACCCGGATATACTCAATAAAGTCGAAGCGATCAACGGAGGTTTTCCCGCAGAGTTTGGCGGACGGTTATCATCTATACTCAATATTGAAACGATCGATAACGTTGCAACGAAAACCCGGGTGTCAGGAGATATAGGTGTAATCGCATCGCGCCTTTTTATTGAGCAACCCCTGGTAAAAGATAAAGCAAGTTTTTGGGTAGCCGGACGAAGAACCTATATAGACCAGGTTGTGAAGGCCATTGGCAGTGACGAACTTCCATACTACTTCTACGATTTAAATGGAAAGCTTATTCTTAAACCTTCAGGCCGCGATCGTGTTGAGATAAGTTACTACGGAGGTGTAGACGAACTTGAATTATTCCGCGATCGTGACAATGATGGTGATGGATTTCTCACCGAATATTATGCAGGCAACACAAGTTTATCGCTGCAATGGAACCATCGTTTAAAGAATAACTGGAACAGCACCGTCTCGTTGATTCGCTCCGAGTATAAATATGATATACGCAATGCCTTCGAAGAAAATGAACTGCGCGCACTGTCAGATATAGAGGACTACGGTGCACGATGGCTGTTGCAAAAAGATTCGCTTTTTGGTCGCGGTATATTTAAAGGTGGTGCCGAGTGGACACGACATGATGTGAGTCCGAATGTTATAAACTCACAAGGTACCATCGCGGAATTATTTGAAAGCAGTTCTACCGATGGTCGGCTTTCAAATGAGTTTGCCTTGCATGCACAATACGAATGGCCTGTGTCTGATCACTGGCGTTTTAATGTAGGAGCGCGTGCTTCATCCGCTGTAGTAAAAGATAAGATATATTTCTTTCCGGAGCCGCGCGTCTCGGTGCGCTATGCCATCAATAACGATGAGGCATTGAAATTCAGTTACTCGCGCATGGTGCAGTATATGCATCGCATTTCAAACTCTGCAGTTACATCGCCAACGGATATATGGTATCCGGTTACGGCAGATATTCGCCCGCAGACTTCGCACCAGGTAGCGCTGGCCTGGCAACGATCGCTGGTGAAAGAAAATATTTTTCTCTCTGTAGAAGCATACTATAAATCAATGAGCAACCTGATCGGTTATGAAGAAGGTACCAATCTTTTTCTGAACAACGATTTTGAATCCAAGCTGATACAAGGTACTGGCAGTGCCTATGGTCTTGAATTCTTAATTCGTAAAGATGCCGGTAAATTTACCGGGTGGATCAGCTATACTCTGTCGTGGTCATGGCGACAGTATAACGAGATTAATGGTGGTGAACGATTCCCTTCACGTTACGACAGAAGACATAACGGAGCTATTGTAATGCAATATGCCATCAATAAGCGCTGGGCTGTTTCGGCTGTATGGGAGTATATATCCGGTTCGCGCTTTACACCGGTAATAGGACAATACGTAACACTGGCACCAACATTAACCGGTGTTGATCTTGTGCCGATCTATTCAGGTATTAACCAGGTAAAACTTGCCGATGCACATCGACTTGATTTTGGTGTTAAATTCAGGGGCAAACCCGATCGTAAATTTCAATATCAGTGGTTCTTCGGAGTATATAATGCATACAACCGTGCAAACCCGGTGGGAATAAGCATTGAACAGGATGAGACTACGAATACGTTGCGTTATGAACAACCGGGGTTGTTTGGGTTGATTCCGTTTGTGAGTTATGGATTCAAATTTTAGAAGTAAGAAGTAAGAAGTAATTATGCCCAGAAAAAATATATATGTTAAAATTTGGGGAGCGCAGCTGGTAGCGGGGTTGTGTTTTGTTTTGACAGCTTGTATACCGGAGCCGTTGGAGGTGGAGGGTATACCGGTGGTACAACCGCAGATTGTGGTGAATACGCAAATTATACCGGATCAGTCGCTGGTGGTGCTGCTTACCAAATCGTTTGGTGCACTGGATGCAAATGAAGATAGCGATGCGCAGGAATTGCTCGATCAGATCGCTGTGGAGGATGCTTCCGTTACGATAAGCAACACGCGGCAAACGTATAACCTTGCGGCACTGGGCAGTGGTGTGTATGGCGGTATATTTATTCCGTTTAGTGCTGGCGAAGAATATACGTTGCATGTTAAAAGTGAATCGCTGGGCGAAGTGAGTGCTACAACAACGGTGAAGCCCATGATTTCTTTCGATGAGATTGAAGCAGAACTATATTTTGATGGATATGATGATACGCTGGTGCAGGTAATGTATACCCTGACTGATCCGGTGGAGAAGAACTGGTATATGGTGAACGTGCAGCAAATTGAACGTGACGAATTGATTGAAGATGCGCTCAACCCGCGCGCCTTTATGCGATTGTTGGATGACGCGGAGTTTGATACTCCGAAGTATGGCGAAGCATTTCGTGCGTTTCAACGCGACTTTGATGCTGGTGATACCGTGGCGGTATTTCTGTCAAACATCAGTGAAGAATACTATAACTTTATGAAGCTGCGGCTTGATAATCGCTTCAGCTTTATTGAATACCTCAGTGAGCCTGTCAATTACCCTTCCAATGTTATAGGTGGCAAGGGATTTTTTAATTTATATGTGCCTGATATCCGCACGTTTGTGCTGGAAGAGATGTAGTGTAACCTTTTAGAAATATAGTTTGGTGGCATCATCTTTTATTTTCAGTATGATCGGTGACGATGCGCCTGCATTTTTTTCAGTGAAAACCTGCGTCCGCTGCCAGAGATTTGTATATTTTCAACCCTGTAATCAAACCCTTTCATTATGGAGAACAAGAGTAAGCGTGATGAGATAATAGAAGTCGCTACCAAATTATTTATTTATACAGACGATCAGGCATGGGATAAACTGCTGGATGAAGTTCTGACCGAACAAGTCTGGTTTGATATGGCATCCGTGGGAGGAGGCGAAGGAAAAAAGATTGCTGCAAAAGATATATGCCAGATGTGGAAGACAGGCTTTACGGGTATAGATGCCGTGCATCACCAGGCCGGTAATTACCTGGTAAATTTCCATGCTGAAGCAATTGAAGCCACCGTGTTCTGTTATGCCATTGCACTACATTATAAAAAATCAGCAACACAAGGTAATACACGCGAGTTTGTGGGCAGCTACGATCTGCATTGTGTATTAACCGATAAGGGCTGGCGCATTGACAGCTTTAAATACAATGTGAAGTATATAAATGGTAATGTAGACTTTAAGTAATCGGTGGAGCCCTATACATTTAAATCAACGGTGCTGATTTTACCCGGACTCGGAAATTCAGGAGAAGGACATTGGCAAACGCTTTGGGAAAAGGAATATAATTTTATACGCGTACAGCAACGCGATTGGGATGCACCCATTCAAAGCGAATGGATCGAAACGATCGATACTAAAATTTCCGAACTCAATACAACGGACATCCTACTGGTTGGCCATAGTTTGGCGTGCTGCACCGTGGCATTCTGGGCAGCGCGGTTCAATCGTAAAATAAAAGGTGCGCTTCTCGTAGCACCGAGCGATACAGATGCCGATACATATCCACCCGGTACAACAGGTTTTAAACCAATGCCGCTGAATAAACTTCCGTTCCCTTCTATAGCAGTAGCGAGCACCGATGATTACTATGTTGCGTATGAACGTGCACTGCATTTTGCCAACGCATGGGGAAGTGAACTGGTAAGCATCGGCCCGGCCGGACATATCAATGTGGCAGCAGGCTTTGGGGATTTTAAAGAAGGAATTGAATTACTGAAAAGACTGGACGAAGGAAAGGTAAAATAGAGAACTGTATATCTCTTTAAGAATTACTTTTTTGCAGCGTTCTTCTCGTAAAAATTATTGATCAGCGTCATGAGCTCACCAGCCGTGAGGTAATACATGATGGTATAGTTCTGTGCGTTGAAATCACCGAGTAATTTATAGTATTGATCTTCCGTCAGACTATATTTCTTCATCAATCCCGATTTGGTTTCGGGGTTGTTGATCACCACAGCGACATACGTTTTGGCGCGGATGTTATCTTCGCGCAACCACGTGAGTTTACGTTTTTGCTTTTTGGACTTCGATAGGTAGAACGGCAATTTTCTTCGTGCGAGCTTCGCGTTCTCATCATCAAACATACCCTCATAGCTGATGGCTTGCGATTCGATCGTAACCTCCTGAAGCATAACTCCCTTCTCCGTCATGCGAATCACACTCGATTCGTAATTCCACAACGGTTGCTCTATCGGTTGGTAGCCTACCAGTGTGAATACAAGTGTATCGCGCCCGGTGGCAGAGATGTTGAAATTACCCTGCACATCCGTAGAAGTGCCCCGCATGGAATTTTTGATGCGCACAGTTACAAACGGCAGCGGACTAAACGTAGCAGAGTCTACAATGATACCGGTATATACCTGCTGTTTCTGTGCGTGAGTTGTTATACCCACACTTATGAAAATCAGCGCAAAGAAAATTATTCGTTTCAGCACGTATTCTAGTTCGTCAGTAATTCTATGATGGCGCTACAGGCCGGAAAAGTTTTAAGTAAGGTCTGTCGGTCTGCTAATTCAAAATCTGCAAAGTCAAATCCGGGAGCAACCGTGCATCCGGAAAGTGTATAGCTATTTTCTGCTGCAACTTTGGCACCAAACCAGCAATTGGCCGGCACCACAACCTGCAATGATTCTCCATTTTCTACATCCGGTCCCAGGGTATGCGTAATAACTCCGGCATCGGTAAGTATATAGATATAGAGGCTGCCGCCTGCATGATAGTGCCAGAGTTCATCAGATTTTATACGATGGAACAAGGAACGATCGTGCGAGCGTAGCAGGAAATATATAGCAGTAGAAAAACTTCGGGCGGCACCAAAACGATCCGGGAGCTCCGCAGCAGAAGCAGACTCTGAAGCGCGATACGTCTCCTTATAGAACCCACCTTCCGGATGAGGAAGGAGTTCAAGATGCCGGATCCAGTATTCGGGTGTTTTCATGTTTTGCCTCGGGGTTGCAATACAAAGTCCAATATAGAACGTTCCGCACAATACACCACGCATAAAATCTGCAAGCCTTCTTAAAGCATGCATCTTTTAAAAGTAAACGCGGTTAAAATTCAGCTTACGTGTTGATGAATAATGTAATTCGTTAGAGTAAGGAGTCACCCGATAGAATTTATTCCCGGTGTGAGCTTAGATTGATGATCAATCAAATTTTCGTTTGATACCCCAGAGGTCACGGATCACAACATCGATCATAATCTTCTGAGAATTTTGCAGTATAAGATTGTTAGAAGTCGTGCCTATTCTGTCATATGAGTAGGTGAGGTTCACAGCCGATTTACCGTCAAACACAGGCAGCGATACTCCGGCCGATAGGCCCCACGTTAGAAAATTTGTTCCGTCCAGTTTGATCGGGTAATTCTGTGTATAGAACCCGGCACGCAGCGAGGCAAGTCCCAGGTATGATTCCGCATTCGGATTTCCCTTGTATAAATATCCGAGACCAAATTTCCATGAATCTTCAAACGTAAGTTCCTGGTCAGAGAAACTTGCTGAGGTCCATTTTTCAAATTTCAGATCAGCCGCGATGATTGAACGTTTTGCGTGCAGCGCTAACCCTACACCATAAGACGCAGGAAGTTTATACTTCAGTTTATCTCCGTTGTCACTGGTCAGCGTGTCGGCATTCTCATCGTATAGTGTACTTTTTTGTGAGCCGTTAAACTTGATACCATTATCCGCTACAAGACCAAACACCAGCGCACGATTCTTCAGGTTGATACGATACTGAAGTCCGAAGTCAGCATGTACCTTGCGCGCAACCACCTGGTTCTCGTAAGTAAGCACACTCGATTGACTCGGAATTTCAATGCTTTCATTTTTAGTGATGCTTCCGAATATATAGGACAGGTTAACACCCAGGGACAGATTTTTTACTACGCTGAATGAATTGCCGATGTATAGCTGATTCAGGTTTCCGCTGCCATCGTAGGTATAGTTTACGTTGGATGCCGCGCCCAGTTCACGCGTGGTATTGATATTATAGCCTACGCTGCTATAGGGAGCGAGACCGGCAGAGGCTGACCACCATTTCGAAAACTTGAACCAATAATTAATATTGGTAATACCACCGGTAGATTTTGATTCTGCTTTGGATGTGGTGAGGTACCGGTTAGACTCTACATATAAGCCGATCTCATATATATGTGTGATGGGCGAAGATATAGCTCCGTACGAAGCCGGGTTAATAGGATTCAGATTGTAATCGTCTTGTACAGCAATCCCAACACCGCCCATACTTCTGTTCAGGGAAGACGTTCTGTTGTTGATCATGCCTACACCATATACGGAATAAGGCGAACTGAATATATTTTGAGCGTAAACACTACCTTGTACCAGCAGAAGTACCCCCGCTATCAGAACCTGTGTTAATCTAGGCATTGCAGATTGTATTAGTCTTGCAACTTCGCCAGCGTATTCGGGCCCGACAAGAATTAGCGACCAACGCTATAAATGCAACTACAGCATTCTTTTTTGTGCCGATCTATTTACAGTCACATTTCATAAAAAGTATATAATCGCGTAAACCGTTGAAAAAAAGCGGTTTCGCACAGAATTTCAGCTTGTCACAAAATGGTAGACACGCCATAGGTTGGCACTCCATTGTGTTTGGTAGCTGAATTTATTGGAGTTGTCTCATTCATTTCATGAAACAGCGCAAAGGCGGTTGTTTTGTTACGGAGATAAATTTCCATGAAGCAATTTCTTTTTGTACTAGCGGTCTTCGCGATGGCATCGTGTGGTGTAGACTCTTCGGAGATCGGTACAGACTTTTTTAACGAAGGTGCACTTGATTTTTCCTATATCGATTCATCATCGGTTAAACTCTCTACAATACGTTTGGATAACCTTACTTCTGCGGGGGGTGCACGCATCCTGCTCGGCTCGCATGTAGATGAAAAACTTGGTCGCATCACAGCATCATCGTACTTCCAGGTGGTGCCGGCATCTTCGAATATGAACCTGGAAGACGAAGATGTGTCTTATGAATATATAGCCCTCGTATTGAAATATGATCATTACTCATATTATGATACAACGGCTGCCATGAAGCTGAACGTGCACTATGTAAACGAAGAGATTGCCTACGATGACGATGGCAAACTCTATAGCGATAAAACTTTTTCAGTTGATGAAACGTCACTCGGCTCGGTAACTTTTACACCCCGCCCGAATCGTACTGCTGATTCTGTTGAAATTAGACTCTCAGACGAACTGGGTAAAGATCTTTTTGCAAAGGCCACGAGTGGCAGTGAGCAATTGAGTACATCAGCTGAATTTCTGCGTCACTTCCGCGGACTCGCTGTATTCCCGGATTCAACCACTTCAACCTGTATGCTTGGCTTTAGTGTTACCCCCGAGCTGCGCGTATACTATAAAGACAAAAGTACAGTTCCCATTACAACGGATAATTACCTGTCGTTCGCAGCGTCTACTTCCAATATCATATATACACACATCCATAGCGATATAACGGGTACCAAGCTCACATCCCTTACTGAAACTGACACCAGGCTGAGTGCCGATGTAACCGATGAGCAATCTTATCTGCAGGCAGGCGCAGGCTTGCTGCTGCGTGTAGACATGCCGTATCTGCGTTCGCTGAAACAAATTGAAAATTTCTATCCGACACAGGCTACGCTGGATATATACCCGATCCGTAAATCATTCGATGATGAAACGCCTTTACCTTCATCGTTAGTAGTGTATCAAGCCGACAAGAAAAATAATTTCTATGCGCAATATGGTCTTAACGCTGCCCTGTTAACAGATACAGACCTGGGCCGCTATACGCGCTATACACTGGATGTAACATCTTTTGTAAAAGAACAGATGGAGCTGGAGGAGTTGAATGAGAATGGTTTGGTATTCATGCTTTCTGAAAACTACCCGGTATCTGTCAATCGCATCTATGCCGGAAGCAACGGAGTAGATTATGAAACACGCCTGAGAATATATTATGTCACTGTAAATAACAACAACTAAAGAATGAAACAGATAAAAATAGCAACTGCGCTTCTTGCGCTGGTCGGGTTTATGATGTTTACGGCCTGCTCTTCTTCAGACGATGATGAAACCAACGAGGGTAACTGGACGAAGGTAACTCCTTTTAAAGGTGTTAAGCGCTCGGGAGCATTTTCGTTTACCATTGGTACAAAAGTATTTGTAGGCACAGGCTATGATGGCGATGATTATTGGAACGATGCCTATGGCTTTGATATTAACAATGGCTATTGGGAATCTATTGCTGAATTTCCAGGTACACCGCGCGAACGTGCTGTTGCTTTTAGCGTAGGTGGTAAAGGATATGTAGGGCTTGGCTACAACCGCGATGAAGATACCGAAGAGCTCCGCGATTTCTGGGTATATGATCCTACCACGAACACATGGGATTCATTAGGTCTCTTCGGAGGTTCTGCCCGCTATAGCGCTGTTGCTTTCTCCATAGGATCGTACGGATATGTAGGTACAGGATATGATGGTGATAACACAAACAGTGATTTCTGGCAATACGATCCGTCTACCAATACCTGGAAAGAGATTGTAAGTTATCCGGGTGATAAACTTGAATCGGCACTTGCATTTGTAATCAATGGTAAAGCATATATAGGTACTGGTTGGGACAATGGTTTACATAACCTTGACTTCTGGGAATTTGTACCCGGTACAGATGGCGGTAATCCTACCTGGACAAAACGTTCACCGGATGATGATGAATCAGATTACGATGAATTTAAACTTGCCATGTATCGTCATGATGCTGTAGCCGTAACGGTGGGTAACTATGCCTATATTATTGGCGGTGTATCTTCCAGTGGGGCAATTGATAAAACAGTATATGTATTTGATGCCACTACATTTGACTGGGATGATCGCACATCCTTTGAAGGATCCGCAAGAAGTCTCGCAGTAGGATATGTATTGAGCGACCGCATCTTTGTAGGCACAGGCCAGAACGGCACGAGCCGCTACGATGACATCTGGGAGTTTAAGCCGAACGAAGAATATGACGAAACATACTAGCCATTGACAGGTACGTTCGGTCAGTCCAATGCGTGTAGGGCTATCGATAGAAGGGACTGGCTGACTGAATGACCTGTTGATGTATACCGGCTGACGAGGCAATAGTTATAGTACGAATGTATCCTGACCATTGGCAAGCACAACAGCTTTCTGTATTTTGCAGAAGGCTTGTGTTGCCAGAAGACAAGCGCGAAGAAATAAAAAAAATGGAGTGAGCTGCATCCTGTGAGATAGGCTCAGTATAACACGTGAAAAAAGGAGTTGTTAACAAAATACTGATCGTAGCACTGCACGTGTTTGGCTGGGCGTTATTGTTTATGATGCCCTTTCGTTTTTTGCGCTCCGGATCGAAATTTATAGGGCAGGGCATGCACGGACCACCACCGCCAGACGGAGGACCTGCCAACCAGATGATCAATTCGGTTCCTTTTGATCCCATGTGGTTTCGCATCGAAGCCTTTGTTGTCAACGGTCTGCTCGCTATATTCTTTTACCTCAACATGTTTGTGCTGGTACCCCGGATACTTTCCAAAAGAGGATGGTGGCCCTATATATTCATCGTTATACTGGCTTTTAGTATATATATATTGGGCGGATATGTAATCCGGTTGGTGCTGATTCCGCATGATGAAATGGGACGTCCGTTTGGACCTCCGTTATTTATAGGTATACCTAATTTCCTGATGGTATTTGGGTTGAGCCTGGCGCTGCGCATTATGCAAGACCGCTCATCGTTTGAAGCTGCGTTGAAAGAACAGGAAAATGAAAAACTGAAATCAGAGCTTTCGTTTCTGCGTTCGCAGGTAAGCCCGCATTTCATGTTTAACGTTTTAAACAGTCTGGCTTCGCTTGCGCGGAAAAAATCGGATAAACTTGAATCGGCTATAATCCAGTTATCGCAGTTAATGCGTTACTCGTTATATCACACTGAGAAAAAAGTTTCGCTGGAGCAGGAGGCCGATTACCTGAATAACTATATAGAATTACAGAAGCTCAGGTTTGGTTCTTCCATCAACATGCACTTTCATGTGGACATTGAACGCAAAGATTTGCTGATAGAACCGATGTTACTGGTGCCCTTTGTTGAAAATGCTTTTAAACATGGCGTAGGATTGATTCATGAGCCCGTTATTATTATATTACTGGAAGCTACTGCGTATCGCATCAGCTTTACGGTGCGTAACCGCTTCAATCCTTCGGGTAATGAAATGAAGGACGAAAGCTCCGGCATCGGACTGCAGAATGTGCGAAGAAGATTAGACTTGCTGTACAAAGATTTATATACACTGGATATATACCAGACAGACGACAACTGGTTTATCACTGAACTGAAAATTATTCCTGAATAAAAATGATGACGTGTGTTGCTGTTGATGACGAGCCGCTGGCGCTCGACCTTCTGGAAGATAACATCAGGAAGATACCCTTTCTGAAGTTGGTGAAGAAATGTTCCAACGCACTGGAGGCAAACACCTTTATGCAAACGCAAAGTGTTGACCTCATTTTTCTCGATATACAAATGCCGGGCATTACCGGTATACAATTTCTGCAGGGTTTGTCCAAAAATCCACCACTTGTTATTTTTATTACAGCATACGAGAAGTATGCGCTGGAAGGATATAATCTCGATGTAATCGATTATCTGTTAAAGCCTGTCTCATTTGAGCGTTTTCTGAAAGCAGTAAATAAAGCGTACGATAAATTCAATGCGCAAAAGGCTCCGGTAATACAAGCCAATGCAACCTATTTGTTTGTAAACTCCGAGTACAACCTGGTGCGTATAGATTTCAGTGATATAGCCTATATAGAAGGNNTCGCTCGAAGAGAAATTGCCGGCAGATCAGTTTGTGCGCGTACATAAATCCTTTATTGTTTCACTCAATAAGATTACCTCCATTCGCAAAGGCAGAATCAGTTTGCTTAAAGCACAGATTCCCATCAGTGAGCACTATAAAGACAACCTCAACCGGTTTATCGATCCAAAAAATATGCCTTGATCAAAATGTTGTTATGATTCCACATTGTGAATTTGTGGATTAAAATTGTGAATAATTTTAAATCTCTGATTGTCCCGCTAAATCAGAATTTCATTGAATATATAGTCCTTTCGTAGCCGGTTTTTGAATAAAGCCGAACATTTGCACCATTGTTTTAGTTACATGAACGTGCGAGCGTATACAGTATCGTGCATTCCGCAACGTACAGGCTGTACGAAAAAAAATGACCATGCTGTATACGAATTGCCGGTTGTATTGAGTTATACACTGTATACTGTCATAGAAATAAAACTCTGGTCACAGGTAGGTTAGGTAGAAAAAAACCGGAGCACATGCTGCTTCGGTTTTTTATTTTTACTTCTTATTTTAAAATCTGTTTGAATGAATTTCAACAGCCACCGCCTGTAGCAACTAATGTTCCATAAGGTGTTTCCAATAACTTCGTAAAGGGTACATTGTCTGGTAATCCATCAGACCCGGTGAGTTGCTGGTAAAAATATATATTTAACACGTTTCGCCAGGGGGCACTCAGAATTCGGATACTTTTCTGAGTAATGCGAAAAGTATACTTATCGAAGAATGGATGCGCATCAAGCCATGTGGTACCCAAATCAGACGATATATATGTCTTCCCTCCATAAAGCGTAAAAACGACTTTGTCACCATCTGCCGCTATAGACGATGACGCAACATTATTCATGCCCGAGGTTGTCCAGCTCAGTCCGCCATCGCGCGATTGATATATACCGGAGTTTGTAGCCGCAAACAATATACCCTGCAACGCAGTAAAATCGTTTACCTGCACGTTATGGAAAGTAGATCTCCACGATTGGCCCTTGTCGAATGAGTAATACACACCATCGTTCGTGCCTGCCAGAATAACGCTGCCGGTATTGTAAAAACTTCGTACAGTCATATTCCCAAGTCCTTTGCTGGCTGGTTGCCACGAGTCTCCGTCATTGTACGATGTATATATACCATACTGGAATGTTCCCGCCAGTAGTAATTCTCCCATGGATAGTAATGTATTTACCTTAGCATCTTTTGGTAAACCGACAGTAATCGGCTCCCAGCTTTTCAATTTATCTACCGATGTATACATGCCATGCGATGCCAGGCTTACGATAACTTTGTTATGATGCACCGTCCATGCATTTACAGCAGCGTTTGCCGGTAAGGCCGCGCCCGCACGTTCCCAATGTTGTCCACGGTCATGTGTGATATACATCGCGTGATTCTCAATCTGTGCTTGTGCCGGTAAGGCCGCTGAGATTGTAAGTATAAGAAGCCGGTATATTTTCATGGTATTTTTATTTTGTAGCCCGTATAGTCAATTCCATTCCGATAGCATCTGATATAGCGCCATCACCCACATCGCTGAATATCTTACCCGAATTATAGTGAACATTCCATTTCGTTCTGTCGAACTTGAATTTTGCTTCCGCTGTAATGGTTGATCCATTACTCTTGACTTTAGCCGGAAAATTCAATGTATTCTTTATGCCTTTTAAGGTGAGCGTTCCGGTTATATTAACATTAGGTTGATCAGCTGTAGCGTCTTTGATTGGTTCAACTTTTGTGATCTCGAAATTAGCCGATGGAAATTTACCTGTTGAAAAGAAGTCATCGCTCTTCAAGTGATCTACCAGAGAATTGCCGCCATCGTCAGCAGGCATATCCAGGTTCTTCATGCTGTTCATGTCGATTTCAAAACTTCCTCCGGTTAAATGATCGTCCGTCATTACGAGTTCACCTTTTTTCAAATTGATTGTGCCATTGTGTTCACCAAAACTGAAGAGATAGTATCCTGTCCAGTGCACAGAGCTTTGCTGAATGTCTACCTTGTATAAAGTGCCGGGTTCACGAATGGTTAGCGCACTGAGCGTTATCAAAACTGCCAGCGCCAGTATCGTTTTTTTCATAGGTAATTTGGTTTTTTAATCATGCTCCAAACGTACCGGCAATCCGTTTGCTTTTTGTAAAGTACCCGTAAAAAGATGTTAACGATATGTAAATTCTGTCATTGCCATGAAATTAAAGGCTACATTTACTAAGCAGATCATAGTGTATGAAAAGCAAAGTATACCGTATACTGATTGTTACAACACTCACGGCTTTGGCTGGTTTACTGGCTATGCAGGTATACTGGTTTGTGCGTGCGTATAATATACAAGAGGAGGAGTTTGATAAACGCGTAAACCTGGCGCTGCGCAATGTAGCGGATCAACTCTTGTTATTGCAACGTGATTCGGCAACACGTATCCGCCCGGTACAGCAAACGGCATCGAATGTATACTTTGTTGAATTGGACAGAACAATTGTGTATAACGCACTTGATTCGCTGCTTCGATCTGAATTCAAAAAGCATGAGATCTATACTTCATTTCAGCTGGCGGTATATGAACATCAAAGCGATAGGCTTCTCTTTGGGGATTTTTATAGGCGAGGTATATTGACCGATGCCAAAGCTACATGCCTGGGACGAGAGCCGGTAACAGCGCGCATGGATTTCTCGATAACCTTTCCGGAAAAGCGTGCCGATGTAGTGGGCGCTATGAAATTCTGGATTATGATGGCTGGTGTATTTCTGTTTATACTCGCGGTGTTTGGTTACATGGTAATCGATTTGTCGCGACAGAAAAAGCTGGCGGAGATAAAAGCGGATTTCATCAATAACATGACGCACGAACTTCAGACGCCAATCGCAAATATAGGTATGGCAAGTGAAGTGCTGCGTACGGTTACGCCTACCGACCGAAAGAAAGCCATGCGTTATGCTGATATCATTCATGAAGAGAATCAGCGATTAAAATTTCATGTAGAGCAGGTGTTGCAAACCGCACAGCTTGAGCAGGGAAAAGTAAAGCTGGATAAGAAGGAAGTTAATATTCATGAATTGATCAATACCGTGCTGGCTACATTTGAACTCCGGCTTCAGTCGCGAAAGGGGGTAATTGTAAAACACCTTGAAGCATCACCGGCTAGTGTTACGGGCGATCCGATCCATCTCTCCAATGTACTCTATAATTTGCTGGATAATGCAGACAAGTATTCACCGGTGAATCCGGAGATAACCGTTACTACGCAGAATCATGATCAGGGTATATTGATCAGTGTAGCTGATAAAGGTATGGGGATCAATCGCGAAGTTCAGAAGTATATATTTGATCGATTTTATCGCGCTCCGACTGGCAATCGTCATGATATAAAAGGTTTTGGTTTAGGCCTCACCTATGTACAAAGTATTATGCAGGCACACAACGGCAGGATTATGGTAAGCAGTGAGGAGAATAAAGGAAGCCGGTTCGATTTGTTGTTTCAAAATGTGTAAGTAAATGAAAGCTATAGATCGCAGAATATTACTGGCCGAAGATGATCGTAACATGAGCTTCATGTTGCAGGACAACCTGGAAATGGCTGGCTATGCCGTAGATGTTTACGGTGATGGACAGTCAGCTTTAAATGCTTTTGTGAAAACGCAACATGACTTGTGTGTGCTGGACGTTATGCTTCCGCAGAAGGATGGATTTGCATTAGCGCAAGATATTCGCAGGCTGAATCTCTCGGTGCCCATTATCTTTCTGACTGCGCGTGCGATGAAGGAAGACCGCATCCACGGTTTCAAGTTAGGTGCCGATGACTATATAACGAAACCTTTTAGCGTGGAGGAATTTCTATTGCGCATTGAGACAATTTTAAAACGGGTATATGCACAACCCACAAAAGCGGATGAGCAATTTGTATATAGACTTGGCTCTCTTGTATGCGACTTCTCTAATCAACTGATAACTTCGCCAACCCGCGTACAGGAACTCACAAACAAGGAAACCAAACTGTTAAAACTATTTTGTCTCAATCGGAACAAAGTAATAGACCGCGATATAATTCAGAAAGCGATTTGGGAGGATGAGGGTTATTTTGTAGGGAGAAGTATGGATGTATTTATCTCGCGTCTGCGCAAACTGCTAAAGGACGATGCGCATGTTTCTATTCTGAACATTCACGGGGTAGGGTATAAATTGGAAGTAAAGGAGTAGCTGCGTATCTATTCTATCCAACAGCAAAGTGATAGCCAATGCCTTTTATCGTAATGATCTCGATCGATGAATCTTCCTTCAGGTAATCGCGGAGTTTGGTTATATACACATCGAGATTCCTGGAATTAAAAAACGAATCGTCACCCCAGAGTTTTAGCAGTATATCTTTTCGAAGAATGGTAGCATTTTTATTTTCCGCCAGTGTTTGCAATAACGTTGACTCCCGGTGCGAAAGTTTTTTGATGGAATCTTTATAGCGTAACTCGTAGCGCAGTGGTATAAACTGATACGAGCCTATTGCAATAGCATCGTTACCATTTCCATTTTTTTGATGTTGCGTGATCTGGAGTAAATTATTGATACGCACAATCAGCTCCTCCATACTGAAAGGTTTCCGGATGTAGTCGTTACCACCTACCTCAAATCCTTTAAGCAGGTCTTCTGTTTGCGTTTTAGCAGTAACAAAAATAATGGGGATGGCAGGAGCGATCTGCCGGATCTCCTTTGCTATAGTATAACCGTCCTTTGTGGGCAGCATGATGTCGAGTATACAAATATCAGGCTGCTCTTTTTTAAAAGCATCGATCGCTTCATTACCATCTGCAATCATCACCACTTCAAATTCACGACTCTCTAAACTCTCCTTCACAATTCGCCCGAGAAACGGTTCGTCTTCAACGTATAGTATTTTTATTTTAGGCATATTCTTTTAAAAGTCCGGAAGTTAGGAAAGTCTGAGAAGTCGGAAAGTTTGGGAGTTCAGGAAGTCTTTTTTGTCTTGCCTACAGTCACTATATATATAACCATCTCTTAATTTGCAAGCCTTGTCTTCCCGACTTCCTGACTTTTCCGACTTNNNNACTTCCTACACCTGTCTCACTCTCCACTTCAATTTTTCCGCCATGACTTTTTACGACACTGGCTACATAGTTTAGTCCCAAGCCGTGACCTTTTGCGTTATGTACATCACCGGTGGGTACGCGAAAGAATTTTTCAAATATTTTTTTGTGATACTCTTTTGGTATACCAATGCCGCGGTCTTCCACCAGCAAGGTGAGTTTGTCAGGCGCTCCCTTTAAGGTAACAAGTATAAACGGATTTTTAAGACTATATTTCAATGCATTGTCGAGCAGGTTATAAATTACATTGGTGATGTGCATCAAGCCACCCTGTATTTCAAAGTCCGATCCTTCTTTTATATACTGAATACTGGCGCCTCGTTTTTCAAACACCAGTTTCATAGAAGCAATTACCTGTTGTACGGTTTCATCCAGGTTAATTGGTTCGGGTTTAAATTCAACGCCCCGGTTTTCGAATATAGCGGTGCGTAGAATTTTATCAGTCATTAAGGTGAGCCTGTTCAATTCGCCCTGTGCTATATCTAAATATTCTGCTGCCAGTTTTGGATTGCTCTTCGCCTGAAAATTCTTTAATGCTTCCAATGCCACACTTACCGTTGCTACCGGGGTCTTAAGTTCATGCGTAACATTACTTATAAAATCGTTCTTGAGTTCCATGAGGCGTTGCTGCGAGCGCATATTAAGATACATAGTAAGAAACGCAATGAGTATTATAATGGTAAGGAACAGCGAGAATAAAATCTGCGGAGTAATTTCAGTCAGTAAGGTGCTCCGCACCTGGGTAAGCGAAGTTGCATAATGGTGCAACGGATTTACGCGCACCGGGTCAACATGCAATGTATCGCTAAATATAGGTGCAGCACTGTGTGCATCGTTTCGGTCATCTTTATGCCTGCGGAATGCAAAGTCGGGGAAGAAGTCATCACGATCGGTCGGTGGTACATGCACGATAGCGTGTATTTCAAAAGGCAAATGAAGGGATGCATTGGCGAGTGCTTTCCCGAACTGGTGCCGTATACTATCGCGATCAAGTGTGTCAGCCCCGAGCCGAACCACGAAACTTTTTGCGCCCCGTTTGCCGCGCAATTGAAAATTCTGGATGCGCGACACGACTGGCTTCAACATGTCCTTTGATAACGAATCTGCGCGTTCGTGTGAGGATATATAGATGCGTATTTTTTCATCGTCTGCTACGGTGCCTTCAATAGCTTCAGCGCGTCTTGCGGAGTCTATATGCTTTGCAGTGCCGTATGCTACTACCGTAGCGGGCATTGCAGGAAGCGCAGTGTAAGTAGAGTCACTCGAAATCGCCAGTATATTTTTGGAGATCAACGAATCGCGCATGGTGAGTATCGTTGTGCGAAATATATCATTGGTCTCGCGTCTTAAATCATAGAAAGCTTTTTCATACGAATTGATCAGCCACAGCGCCTGCAGTGTAACGAGCAGAATCATGCTGCTGATCATCAACAGGAGTATAACTATATGTTTGCGTTTCTTCATGTGTTGTTCTCTTCTATACTTTGTTACGCTTAATCTGCCAGAGGCCAATCGGTAACCCGTTATTTTGTTTGTGTATAAAAGCTGTTGAGCCTTTAATCCATTACAAAGGTAATGTTCCTGCCGCGAGCAGGGAGCATCATTAACGTTAATTAACATTCCTTTCAGAACTATTAACCGTTGGCATTTATCTCTGCCTGTACATTTACTCCCGAAACTAAATCATGCAAATTTCTACTACTATGAAACGTATCCTGATATTTCTGGGCATCCTGGTGTCCCTTACAGCAGCACATTTTGTTTTTGCTCAAACAGCAGAAGGTGTTATTATTTATGAGGTAAAAATAAATATGCATCGCAGACTTCCACCGGATCGCGAAGGAATGAAGGAGATGATGCCGGAGTTTAATGTGCATAAGGAACAGCTCTTTTTCAATACATCTGAATCACTTTACAAACCTGTGGTAGAAGAAGAGGAAGATGACTTTGCCGGAGAAGATGGCGGTGGTACGCGTATGCGTTTTAGAAGGCCGGATGCTGAAGTTTACTTCAATCATTCATCCTCTAAAAAAGTTACCCAGCAGGAGTTCATGGGGAAGAAATACCTGATTGAAGATTCTGTGAAAATTACCCCGTGGAAATTCGGGACAGAGGTAAAAACTATTCTCGGGTATCAATGTCGTCAGGCCACTTTTCATAACGAAGAACGCAAGCAGACCATTGTAGCCTGGTATACCGATAAACTTCGTCCGTTCCTCGGACCTGAAATATATACTACACTGCCCGGTACTGTGATACAGGTTGATATTAATGATGGTGAACGAGTAATCACCGCGTTGAAAGTAGAGCCGCGTGCTTTGAAGAAAGGTGAGCTTAAAATTCCAACCAGCGGTACCAAGATCACTGAAAAAGAATTCCGTAAAATGATGGCTGAGCAGATGCAGCGGATGGGAAGAGAAGGTGGGGTGATGATCAGGAATTAGTTGTGTTGAAGTGTTGGTGTGTTGATGTATTGAGTAAATAAAACATAACCTGATCCAGATATATATCTTATGAAAAGACTTCTAATATTTTTCCTTTTTGTATCGCAGGTGGTAATGGCGCAAAAGATTACTGTTCGGGGGCAGGTGGTGGATTCCGTATCGCATGGCTTGCCCGGAGCTACCGTTATCATCCTGAATCCGAAAGATTCATCGCTGGTAAATTTCGGAGCAACAGATGCTGCCGGTAAATTTGAGATAGCCAATCTTGCCAAGGCCCCCTATATGTTGAAGGTAACGTATGTTGGGTATAAAACATATTCTGCCGCGATAACACCTGGTGAAGAAGAGGTAGTAGAATTAGGTTCTCTGAAAATGATACCCGCGCAAACCAAACTTGATGAAGTAGTAATTGAGTCGGAGAAGATCCCCGTAGTGATCAAGCGCGATACGATTGAGTATAATGCACTGGCTTTTAAAACCAATCAGAATGCAACCGTGGAAGAGTTGCTGAAGAAACTTCCGGGTGTTGAAGTAGACAACGATGGTACGATACGTTCGCAGGGTGAGCAGGTAAAGCGTGTAACTGTAGATGGTAAAACGTTCTTTGGTACAGACCCGAAACTAGCTACGCGTAATCTTCCGGCAGATGCTATTAATAAGGTGCAGGTATATGATAAGAAATCCGATCAGGCTGCTTTCTCCGGTATAGATGACGGGCAACGCGAGAAGACTATAAACCTGGAGCTAAAGGAAGAGAAGCGCAACGGTATATTTGGAAACCTGCAGGGTGGTGTAGGTACAGACGATCGTTTTGCAGCAAAGGCAAATCTCAATCGCTTCAAAAAAGGACAACAGCTATCTATACTTGGTATGGGAAATAACACTAATGAGCAGGGATTTGCCATGGACGAGTATATGAGCTTTACCGGGGGGACGCAGCAACTGATGAGTGGACGCGGCACCGTAAGAATGGAGCTTAACTCCAATAACTCAACCGGGGTGCCCGTAAATATAGGGGGGCGCAACAGCGGTATCATGACAAACTATGCCGGTGGTGTTAACTTCAATAATGAGTTCAACAAGAAGACAGAGCTTAACGCGAGCTACTTCTATAATCACCTGGATCATGATATTGATATGAGCACGGAGCGAACCAACTATCTGACTACTGGTAACCTGCAATTTAATCAGCACAGCAGACAGTTGAATACAAATTCCAATCATCGCGTCAATACCGTGCTCGAGCACAAACTTGATTCGATGAATTCGTTAAAACTCACTACCAGTGTTATCTATAACGAAACGGAGTCGAATACGAAAAGCAGTAGCGAGAATCTGAACGCAGAAGGTATACTTCAGAATGAGAGCATGGGGAGTTCATCATCCAGTGGTACTTCTACAAATCTTAACACGAATCTTCTGTGGCGTCATCGCTTTTCAAAAAAGGGACGTACGTTATCTGTCAATGCGCAGTTGAGTGTAACCGATAGTGATCGTGATGGCGACCAGGATGCTACGAATATATACTATACGGGTGATCAACAGACTTCTACAGTTTTGCAAACCAACACACAAGAGACAAGTACGGTAAGTTACAGCGGAACACTTTCCTATACGGAACCGCTGGGTAACCGAAAATACCTGGAAGCCAATTATACCTTTCGGCAAAATCTGAATGATGTTGATAAGAAAGTATATGATGTGGAGAATGAGAATTATGTTTTCAATTCTTCGTTGAGTAATCAGTATAAGAGTGATTACCAGTATCACCGTGCCGGGTTGAATTTCAGAATGAATCGTCAGAACTATAATGTTACGGTGGGAAGCAGTCTGCAACAGACATACCTGGATGGTGACCTGATTCTGTTGAATGAAAAGATATCAAAGTCCTATCAGAACTTGTTGCCGGTAGCGCGCTTCAATTATGATTTTACTTCTACCAAACATTTGCGTTTTGATTATGAGACATCGGTACAGGAACCGAGCATTCAGCAACTGCAACCTGTTGTGGACAACAGCGATCAGCTTAACTGGTATGTTGGTAACCCGGATCTGCGGCCAGCCTATGCGCACAACGCCCGGTTAAACTTCGCCACATTTGAACCCGGAAAGTTTGTAAGCTTCTTTGCTTTTGTAGATGCTACCTACACGCGCAATGCTATAACTACAGCACAGAGTTATACCGAGCAACAGGTGCGCATTTCCACACCGGTAAACGTTTCGAGCACTACACGACTGAGCAGTGATGCAACATTTAGTTTCCCGGTACAGAAGCTGGGTAGTCGCTTCAGTATATCTGCGAACGTTGCCCGACAGAACGGAGTAAATGTAGTGGAGAATGTAGAGAGTGGCGTGATTCAGAATACGTATGGCGGAAGAGTGCGTTATGACTATCGATATAAAGAAATTTTTGATGCAAGTCTCGGGGCAAACATCAGCCGGCAATCTGCCGAGTATGAAGTAAGCGAACAGTCGAATCAACTCTACTTCAATAAAACATTTACAGCCGAGGCAAATTTATCGTTCCTGAAAAATTATCAGTTTACTTCTTCACTGGAATACCTGGTATATGAAAATAAAACGAATAATTACGAGCAGTCTATTCCATTGGTGAATCTCTCTATATCACGTTTCTTCCTCAAGGCAAAAAGCGGGGAGTTGAAGTTTTCTGTCAATAACCTGCTGGATAAAAATATAGGTGTAACACAAACTGCCGATGTAAACTATTTCCAGTTGCAGACCTCCAACTCATTGGGTCGATACTTTATGGTGAGCTTTATCTATGCCCTTAATAAACAACTCAACCCTATGGGCATGCGTCCACCGCGTGGCATGATGCGTGTTATTCGTCCTTAAGTGCTAAGTACCGGGTTATAACTTCTATCGGGCCACTTCTACAACAGGAGTGGCCTTTTCTTTTTCATATGAAATAAGATTGCCAGAGTGACGTGGGCTTTTGTTACGCATCATATATTTCCCGGTTGAAGGAAGAATCGTGTGTTGGAACCGAAGTTTGGCTGATATCAATAAGACACAACCGATTGCAAGTGCCAGGGAACAGGATTAAAAAAATAAAATTTAAACATTCGTTTAAATTTTAAACAACTGTTTAATTTTGTGCGTTATAAGATCATGACAAGCGAAAAAATACTTTCTGCGGCACGCGAGCTTTTTGAAGAAAAAGGGTTTGATCTCACGAGCGTTCGCGAAATAGCAACGAAGGCTGATGTGAACGTTGCCTTGATCAATTACCATTTTGGCTCCAAGGAAAATCTGTTGCTCGCCATTATGGAGCAATCCGTTGACACAACACGACTGAAGCTTAACGATATAAACCAATCGCCATCAACACCGATTGAGAAGCTTTCGCAGGTGATCGATCTATACGTTGATAAAATATTTTCCAATTGCAAGTATCACCAGCTTATACACAGGGAGTTGTCTACAACACAACGGCCTGAGTTGGTAGAGGGCATCACCAAGATATTAAACCGAAACAGTTCGGAGCTGCGCAAACTGATGGAAGAAGGGCAGCGAAAAAAGGTCTTTAAAAAAGATGCCGATTTGGATCTGACTATAGCTACGCTGTTTGGTGTAATATACCAGACTACGCATGCAGTTTTCAAGAAGCGCTGGGCTCGCGCGGGCGAGAGCGAAGAAGTATACAGGGAGCGGGTAAAGAAATTTCTTTACGACTTGCTCGGAGGTTATCTGATTAAATAAGAATTATATATATAAACATGTACACGAAAATAACTATTCTCGTAATGGTAACAGGCGTGCTTGCCGGTATACAACTGCAGGCACAATCTGTTAAACGGCTTACGGTAAAGGAGGCCATCGACCTGGGCGTTGCCAATAGCAAGCAACTCATCGTGTCGAATGCAAAAGTAAAAGAGGCACAGGCAAAAGTTCAGCAGGCACAGGATAAAGTAATACCGGAAGTTGGTGTAAGCGGAACCTATCTTCACCTGAACACACCTACTGTAAGCATGGCGAATGAAGCTTCGGGCAACAGCGGAAGTTCTGATTCACCGCTGGCAACGCTCTCCGATATACATGATGTGGCTTTGGTGCAGGTATCGGCATCGTGGCCCGTGTTCAATGGTTTTAAAATCCGAAACACAAAAATGATGAACGAGTACCTGGAACAGGCTGCTCAATATGATGCCCAGACCACACGCAGTAATATAGCCCTTACCACTGCAAAAGCTATATATCAGTATTACGAATTGCTGGAGACCAGAAGAACGATTGAAGAAAATCTGAAGCATGAGCAACAACGTGTAACAGAATTTAAAAACCTGGAAGCACAAAGCTTACTTGCTCGCAACGATCGGTTAAAGGCAGAATTACAGGCGAACAATATTGAACTCGCACTCACCGATGTAAACAACAACGTAAAACTTGCCGAGTATAATCTTATCATTCTGTTAGGACTGCCCGAAGAAACATCATTAGAGCTTGATACGGTTGGTATGTTCGAACTGACATCGCTCACAACCTGGAACGACTATCTGCAGACAGGATTGGAAAATCGCACCGAGCTAAAATCTGCAGCTGTACAATTAAAAGCAGGCGAGTCAAACTATAAAATTGCAAAATCAAATCGCCTCCCAACGGTAGCATTAACGGCCGGATATGTAAACGCTTTTATTCCAAATGTTGTGAATGTTACCAATGCGTTAAACGGTGGTATATCGCTGAAATATAGTATAACCGGAGCACTGCACGCATCGCACAGCATGCAGGAAGCGAAGGCACGCGTGGAGCAAACAGAAGCTTCGCGACAACTCGCTACTGACCAGGTGAAAGTAGATATACGCGGTAAATATCTGAACTGCCAGAAGTCACTCGAGAAACTTGCTATTACTGAAAAAGCAATTGACCAGGCCGAGGAAAATTACCAGATCTCACAAAACAAATACAAACAAGGTTTACTCATTCTTTCCGATTACCTGGAAGCCGATGTTACGCTGCTGCAGGCACGCATCAACTACGCAACAGCACGCGCAGAAAGCATGATTGCGTATTACGAACTTCAGAACTCAGTTGGAACTCTATAAAAATAAAGCACTGTAAAATATAGTATGGAAACTAAAACGAATAAAAATAAAAGATTTGCCATTGTATTAGGCATTCTGGTATTGGTAGGTGGAGCATTCGGTATTACAAAGTATATACATGGCCAGCATCATGAAGAAACGGATGATGCACAGGTAGATGGTGACATCAGCCCGATCATTCCGAAAGTATCAGGGTATGTAGAGCGTTTGCTGGTAGATGATAACACCATCGTGAAAGCAGGTGATACATTGATTGTGCTCGATGATCGCGATCTTGCCTTGAAAGTATTACAGGCAGAGGCAGCACTTGAAAATGCGAAAGCAAATTTAGAGGCTGCAAAAGCAGGCTATACTACATCGCAGGAAACTGTACTGGGTTCAAAATCGTCACTGCAGGCATCCGAAGGAAATGTAGAGATTGCACAGGTGAAAGCACGCAGAGCAGAACAGGATTTTAAACGTTATGAAGAGCTGATCAAAACAAAATCGATCACGCAACAACAGTACGAGCAGGCAGAAGCTGATCGCGATGCAGCACTGAAACAACTGGAAGTAGCCAAACGTCAGCGCGAGGCAAGCTTCCGCGAATCGAGTGCACGCCAGGCGCAGAGCACCGTGAGCAATCGGAATATAGCGTTGGCTCAAACAGTAGTGAAGGAACGCGAAGCAGACCTCGAGTATGCTAAACTTCAATTATCGTATGCGCGCATTGTTGCGCCATCATCCGGAGTTATATCACGCAAAAATGTTCAGATAGGACAATTTGTACAGGCTGGTCAATCACTCTTCGCGCTGGTAACAGAAAAACAAAAATGGGTTGTTGCAAATTTCAAAGAGACACAGCTTGAAAAAATGAAACCTGGCCAGGAAGTAGAAATTGAAGTTGATGCTTTTCCGCATGAATCATTTAAAGGTAAAATTGAATCTATATCACCCGCTACCGGTGCCAAGTTTGCATTGCTGCCGGCTGATAATGCATCGGGTAACTTTGTAAAAGTGGTGCAGCGTGTGCCGGTAAAAATTATACTGACCGATGCACCTGAAAAAGCAAACCTGTTACGTGCAGGTATGAACGTGATTGTTGACGTACACTTAGATTAAGATATATACATGGTTCAGCAGGAATCATTGGTTGAATATGGTTTTAACAGGGTGATCATTACCGTTACCGCGATAATGTGTGCCTTGCTTGAAATTATAGATACAACCATCGTAAACGTGGCCCTCAACGAAATGAAGGGAAACCTGGGGGCTACGTTAAATGATGTAAGCTGGGTGATTACCGCTTACGCTATAGCCAACGTTATTATAGTGCCGCTCACGAGCTGGCTATCACAACAGTTTGGCCGAAGAAATTACTTTGCAGTATCCATTGTGATCTTTACCGTAGCTTCTTTTCTATGCGGTAATGCTACNNGCGCTGCTGGTAACATCTCAAACCATTATTACCGAAGTATATCCTCCTGAAAAGAGAGGCATGGCGCAGGCACTATATGGTATGGGTGTAATTGTTGGTCCTACACTGGGGCCTCCGTTGGGAGGATATATAGTGGATCATGTTTCGTGGCCCTATATATTTTACATTAACATTCCTATCGGAGTTGTCGCCACACTGCTTACGCTTTCGTATGTGAAGAGTCCGAATTACGGAGGTAAAAAATCAATGTCAGAGGTTGACTGGTTCGGTATATTGTTCCTGATCATGGCCGTGGGTTCGCTTCAGTTTGTGTTGGAGAAAGGACAGGAGCATGATTGGTTTGAAGATGTATGGATTATTCTTTTCTCGGTAGTGGCTGTGTTAGGAGTATATCTGTTTATCTGGCGAGAGCTGGTAGCGAAAGATCCGGCCGTAGAGTTACGGGTGTTGAAGGATAAGAATCTTGCTATAGGAACGGTGCTTTCATTTATACTCGGTTTTGGTTTATACGGATCTACCTTTGTTATTCCATTGTTTACACAGAACTCGTTGGGGTGGACAGCCTTTCAGTCGGGGTTGATGCTGGTACCAAGTTCGATCGCTACCGGTTTGATGATGCCCATTGTAGGACGCGCCATTCAAAAAGGCGTTTCACAAAAGTATCTCATCGCCATGGGCTTCTCCGCTTTCTTCGGTTTTAGTTTGTGGGCCTATACTGTTATTACACCTTTTACCGCTGAAGGAGATTTCTTCTGGATGTTGATGCTTCGCGGTGTGGGACTTGGATTTTTATTCGTGCCTACCACAACACTTGCGTTATCGTCACTGAAAGGTAAAGAGATCGGTCAGGGGGCTGCGTTCACGGGTATGGTTCGTCAATTAGGTGGGTCGTTTGGAATCGCGCTGATCAGTACCTATATCAGTCGTAAAAGCGTACAACATCGCGGAGACCTTGCCAACCATATATCTCCGTACGATCTGGATGTACAGCAACGTCTTGCCGGTATGAAGGCAAACTTTATGGCCAGCGGATCAACCATCGATCAGGCTTCGATGCAAGCCAACAAACTGATGGACCTGATGGTAACGAAGCAAGCCATGTTGCTTACTTATATGGACGTCTTTCTCGGTATAGGTATATTCTTCTTGATCTGTGTTCCTTTCGTATTAATACTGAAGCCGGTTAAAAGCAAAGTTGACATGAGCAACGTAGGGCATTAGAAATATAGTATTACTCATGTGGAGTGATGAGCATCCACATACAGTGCGGGGCCAGGAGTGGTTATAGATTGGGGTTAAGCCTGGTTCTTGCGCTGTGTGTGGATGTTTTTTTGTAGTTAGTTGGGCTCTTTATAATAACATGTTAATCTGCAGTTCATGTATAGAAGCTTGTAGGTTGCATGCTGTGGTTTTATCTTCGGGCATGGTTAAGTACATTGTATTGCTGTTTGCATTGGTATCCGTAACATGTTCCGCTCAGATCTATATGCCCAAGTTTGAAGTACAGGGCCACCGTGGTGCCCGTGGTCTGAAACCCGAGAATACAATCCCTGCTTTTATAACTGCACTGGATTCGGGTGTGATGACGCTGGAGATGGATGTTGTTATTACGAAAGATAAACAGGTAATTCTTTCGCATGAACCTTTTATGTCTGCGGCAATTTGTCTGGATACTGCTGGCAGACCCATTACCGAGAAAGAAGAGAAGAAGCACAACATTTACGAATTGACGTATGCCGAGGTGAGTAAGTATGATTGTGGCTCGCGTGGCAATGAAAAATTTCCGCAGCAGGAAAAGATAGCACTAAGCAAACCGCTACTGCGCGATGTGATTGTTACGGTAGAAGATCATATCAAGAGCGCAACGCAATATGAAGTAGACTATAATATTGAGATCAAGAGTTCACCGGATGGCGATAAGAAGTTTCATCCCTCTGTTGAAGAGTATTCTGATCTAGTCTACAAGGTTATAAATGATTACCTGCCACTCGATCGCGTGGTGATCCAGTCTTTTGATTTTCGTGTGTTGAAATACTGGCGAAAAAAATATCCGCATGTACGCCTGGCTGCGCTCGTTGAAAATATAAAATCGATAGAAGCAAATCTGAAAGACCTGGGGTTCAATCCTTCTATATATAGTCCCTACTATAAACTATTGTCTAAAGATAAAGTAACACTGCTGCACAAGCGAAAGATCCGCGTTATACCGTGGACCGTAAATGATGAAAAAGAGATGCTTGCATTGAAAGGTATGGGTGTCGATGGTTTTATAACGGACTATCCTGACCGGGCCCGGAAGTATAAAATGACGCTGAATATGAATGTTCAAAAGAAATAAGGAGGCGCAGTTACCGATCATTTTCTGTAATCTTCTATTTATTCTGTATCCTTGCGGGAAAATCAGGAAAGTATAATGAGTAAAAAGTATAACGTTTACGGCATTGGTAATGCAATCGTAGATATTGTAACTGAAGTTCAACACGACTTCTTTGAAAAGAATGGTATCGAGAAGGGAGTGATGACACTGGTGGATGAAAAACGCCAGCTCGAACTCATGAAAGTTATTGATATGCAAAAGAGTAGAATGACCGGTGGTGGCTCTGCCGGTAATACGATTGTTGCTGTCAATCAATTTGGAGGAAAATCTTTTTACTCATGCCTGGTTGCACACGATACACTGGGTAAATTTTTCCTGGAAGACCTCGGTAGAAATGGTGTTGATACAAATCTGAAATACGAAAACTGTCCGGAAGGTCATACAGGTCGCTGCTTGGTAATGACATCTCCCGATGCACATCGTACGATGAATACATTTCTCGGAGTGAGTTCTTTTCTTTCTCCGGAACATCTCGATGAAAGCGCTATTAAAGATTCTTCGTATGTATACCTCGAAGGTTATCTCGTAGCGAGTCCAAAAGGACTTGAAGCTATAAAAGAAGCGAAGCGCATTGCTGAGAAAAATAAAATAGAGGTTGCGCTTACGTTCTCCGATCCGAGCATGGTAAAATATTTCTCAGCACAAATGCAGGAAATCGTAGGAGCAAGTGTTGATCTTCTTTTCTGTAATGATGAAGAGGCGATGATCTTTACCGGCACTTCTGATATTTTGGAAGCACGCGAAAAATTAAAGCAGGTTGCCAAGCGATTTGTAATAACATTGGGTGCCAACGGAGCTTTGATTTTTGATGGCGATACATTTATACAGATCGAGCCATACAAAGTGCAGGCGATTGATACTAACGGTGCTGGTGATATGTTTGCCGGCGCGTTTCTATATGGAATAACACATAAGCATAGTTATGCAGAGGCTGGAAAACTGGCTTCGCTCGCTTCATCGCGTGTAGTTACTCAATGGGGGCCGAGACTCGATCCTGCACAGGCTAAAAAGATTTTGTCAGACCTCATTGCTTAGTGTAAGCTTCGCAGATCGCAACAAAAAGATGTTGAAATTAATGCGAAATCAGAGATTTTAACAGATTTTTGGCAGGCTGTTAATAAATCCTGCGGAGATGGTTTGTAATTTCCGCAAATCCTGTCCATCTTTGCAGCCCTTAAAAAGTAAGGGATAAAAACGGATTACTATGAAACGTACATATCAACCTTCCCGCAGAAAGAGAAAGAACAAGCACGGTTTCCGTGAGAGAATGGCTTCTGCAAATGGACGCAGAGTATTAGCTTCCCGCAGAAGCAAAGGACGCAAGAAACTTACTGTTTCTGACGAGAAGACCTTAAAGCATAAATAATCCCTTTCAGGCAGTTCAGCTTCCCTGAAAGAGATTGAATATTTGATCTCTATGGGGAAATTTACGTTCCGTAAGGAAGAACGACTTAGTAAGGAAAAACATATACAGGAACTCTTCGACAAGGGTTCCTCTTTTTATTTGTTCCCCTTCAAGGTGCTGTTTATGCCCAACCCCGATCCTGCGGTGTTGCACCACCAGATTCTTATCTCGGTTTCCAAGAGAAATTTCAAACGTGCTGTTGATCGCAATCT
>DJFR01000001.1:64012-67253 GCA_002432545.1 Flammeovirgaceae bacterium UBA5867
CTCTCGTTCAAAAAAATACCAAAATCATCAGCGCAGATCACCGACACGATTACACCGTAATACCATAGCGTTTCAAGCGAATACTCGTTATATTTACTTAGCAACACGCACGCGCTCCCCTCGTTCACACCTGGATGCCAGAACCCGAAAGCTATACTATGTGGAGAAGAATTAAATGGCCATTGATACTTGTACTCGGTGTAGTACTTGCGTTCGCCTTTCGCAGACCTGCTGAAAAATATTTCGACATTGCCAAGAGCCTGGACATATTCGCTACGTTGTTCAAGGAGATCAACGCTTACTACGTTGATGAAGTCGAGCCACAGAAACTTATTCGCAAGGGGATCGATGGTATGCTTGAATCCCTCGATCCTTACACCGATTATATTCCCGAAGATGAAATTGAATCATTTCGCATTTCAACCACAGGTCAGTATGGTGGTATAGGCGCATTGATCGGAGTTATCAATAAAAAAACCGTTGTTACATTTCCTTATAAAGACTTCCCGGCCTATCGCTCCGGTATAAAAGTAGGTGATGAAATTGTGGCTATCGATGGAAAAAATGTTCAGGGTAAGTCTACTACCGATGTCAGTGCGTTGTTAAAAGGACAACCGAAAACAGATATCGAAGTGACAATAAGGCGCTACGGACAAAAAGATGACGTGGTGCTAAAAATAAAACGCGAAAAAATCAGTATCGATAATCTTGCTTATTATGGTCTAGTTGAACCAACAATTGGCTATATACGCCTCGATGATTTTACGCCTGGAGCTTCCAATGAAGTATCAAGCGCATTGATTGAATTGAAACAACGCGGTGCTAAAAAAATTATACTGGATTTAAGAGAGAACCCGGGCGGACTTTTGCACGAAGCTATAAATGTTGTCAGTCTCTTTATACCTCGTGGACAAGAAGTTGTATCTACCAAAGGTAAAGTTGAAGAGTGGAATAAAAGTTATACAACATTGAATAGTCCGGTTGATACCGAGATACCGATGATTGTTTTAGTGAGTGAAGGAAGTGCATCGGCTTCAGAAATTGTTGCAGGCTCTTTACAGGATTACGATCGTGCTGTATTGATTGGTAAAAAAACTTTTGGAAAAGGTTTGGTGCAGACAACCCGTCCGCTCGCCTATAATTCGCAACTGAAAGTAACTACCGCAAAGTACTATATACCCAGCGGCCGCTGCATTCAGGCACTTGATTATACACATCGCAAAGATGATGGAACGGTAGAGCGCATCGCTGATTCGCTGAAGTCGGAATTTAAAACGAAACGCGGAAGAAAAGTTTATGACGGAGGAGGATTGGATCCGGATATAGATGTTGAATATGAACCGGTTGGAACCATCACCTCATCATTAATAAGTTCGGGATTGGTTTTTGAATTTGCATCGCGTTATTGCGCAGAGAATCCGATTGCACCTGATTTGAAATCATTTCATCTTACTGATAAAGATTACGAGAGGTTTACAAATCTGACGAGGGAAAATAAATTTACGTACTCTACTCCGCTGGAGCGAAATACGCGGCTGCTGATAGAGACTGCTAAAAAAGAAAAATATTATAGCGAGATGGAGTCACAGTTGAACGCATTGAAAAATAAAATAGATGCCAGCAAGTCAACAGACATGATCCGCTTTAAAACTGAAATTATACAAATACTCGAAGAGCAGATCGCATTTCACTATTCACAGAACGAAGGTCAGGCAGAAGTTTCGCTACCACGCGATAAAGCTGTGCTGGAGGCGCGCAAGATTCTGAACAACGATGCTGCATACAAGAAAATTCTTTTCCTCAATTAATGGCTCTTATTTTAAGTCTGGAAACATCCACTACAGTTTGTTCTGTAGCCCTGCACGATAATGGAAAACTGATAGCTTCGTCAGAAATGCATAAGGAACAATCACATGCATCCAAACTGGCCGTGCTGATTGATCAGGTTGTGAAGCTGGCGGATATATCAATGAATTCTTTACAGGCTATTGCAGTTTCAGAAGGACCGGGGTCCTATACAGGTCTTCGTATCGGTGTATCAACCGCCAAAGGATTGTGCTTTGCTCTAGGCATACCGTTGATATCGGTAGGTACACTCCCGTTGATGGCAAAGCAAATGCAGGTAAAATCTATACTTGATAGCAATACATGGCTTTGTCCGATGATAGATGCGCGCAGAATGGAAGTATACTGTCAGTTATTCGATCGTGAAATGAATGCGTTGCAGAGTATAGAAGCAAAAGTTATTGATGAAGAGAGTTTTAAAGAATCGCTTGGCGACCGTAAAATAATTTTTTTTGGTGATGGCGCAGCCAAATGTAAATCGGCAATTACGGATCCGAATGCTTTTTTTATTGATGCTATTGTACCGTCAGCAAAAGAGCTTGGAATTTTAGCAAGCGAAAAATTTTTGAGAAATGAACTCGAAAACCTTGTTACGTTTGAGCCATTCTATCTGAAAGAATTTTTAATAAAAAAGCCTGCAGATAAAGATTCTGCTGTAGCGAACAAAACAAGTTAATTCTCGTGTTTGAAGAATAATGGAAGCTCAGGATCAGATTGTTAATAAAGTAGCGAACAGTTCGCTCATTACATTTAACCTGGAAGAATATTATGTTCCGGGAGATAGAATTTTGTTGGATATAAAAGATCAGCTATACCAGGGGCTTATCTTAAAAGAAAAAGATTTTCGCGATTTTATTAAAGCTCACGATTGGAGTCAGTATCAAGATAAATTTATAGCCATCACATGTTCGGCAGATGCAATTGTTCCGACATGGGCCTATATGTTGTTAACCATTGCGTTACAGCCCTTTGCGAAAAAGATTGTATTTGGTTCACTGCAAGAATTGGAAACACTCCTATACCACGAAGAGTTAGCAAAAGTTGATTGGTCAAAATTTAAAAATGCAAAAGTTGTTGTGAAAGGTTGTAGCAAAGTAGATGTACCTATAGCAGTATATGTAGAAGCTACAAATAGATTAAAACCTCTCGCTGCGGGCCTGATGTTTGGCGAACCTTGCAGTACTGTTCCGTTATTCAAAAAATCTAAAGCAGAATCATAAAAATATTTTCATCGTTAATGATTTGATCCTCAGTGTTTATAGTTGTTGGAACAGATGAGTGGTGAAAATTTATGTGTGCAGCTCTGTGATTTTAGAAATCTGTTTTTACCTTTGCCCTCCCAATCGCAGTAGGCGGGTGTTAGGAGGGAGGTTTTTGACATGCTGGAGGTATCTTT